>CAZTHV010000114.1:0-9535 GCA_964613165.1 uncultured Marmoricola sp. | reverse complement strand
TACACCGCGGAGCAGGCCAAGCAGATGGGCATGGTCAACGAAGTCGTTCCCGGTGACGAGTTGCTCGAGGCGGCGCTCGCGATGGCCTCGGAGGTGACTACGCGCAGTCCTATGGCCCTGGGTGCGTTGAAGACCGCTTTCTCCAGCCGCCACAACGGCGTCTCCGGCCAGGCTCGCCTCGCTCACGATCAGTACCTGACCGCCTATCTGATGACCGAGGAGGCTCACGAGATCTCCGCGGCCTTCGAGCAGCGGCGTGACGCGGACCCGGACAGGTTCTGGAGATGAGCTGGCACGGCCCCTGGCTCAACGAGGACCAACGGGCAGTGCTGGCGTCCTTGGACGCGCTGGCGGCAGATCCGGCAGCGCGTCCTGTGCAGGATCCCGCATCCGACGCGGTCCGCTCGCGCCTGGCCGCCCTCGGCCTGTGGGCGACGACCTCGGACGGTCCTGAGTCCGAGGAGGGCACTGCCGCAGGGGTCGTCACGGTGTCGCTGGAGCGACTGGGCCGCTACTGGCCTGCATTGGGCTGGGCCTCGGCCCAGGCGCGCGCGGCCGTCGCGGTTCTGGCCGCTGGCCCGACCGACGAGTTGGACACTGCCGGGTTGGTCGACCGCATCGAATCCGAGGGGGCCGGCATCGTCGTCGTCGACGCGGGCTCGGCCCATGTGGAGCTCGTCGGGCAGGCAGGCAGGCTTCGTGGCACCGTCGCCCGGGTCGACACCGACGATCTCGGCGTCCCGCTGTTGGTCCTCGACGCCCGGAACTCGACCGCTTTCCTGATCGACCCCTCGGGTTGGAGCGGGACGTCCCTGGGCGAGTCGACGGGAGCGGGTGCCATTCTGCCGTACCGGGTCGAGGTCGATGCCACGCTCGGCGACACGGTCCGGACGTTCACCCTCCCCGACGCCGGCCCGGTGCTGACCCGCCTCAACCAGGCGGTGGTGACCCTGGCCGCGGGGATCGCCGGAGCGGCCCACGACGCCGCTCGTCGCTACGCCGAGCAGCGGCACCAGTTCGGCGCGCCTTTGGCCCAGATCCCGGCGCTGCGGGAGTCACTGGAGCGTCAGCAGGCAGGTGTGGGCGAGCTGCTAGCCGTCGCGGCCCACGACGGACTCTGGTGGAAGCAGGCGCCGGACGCGGCACGGCGGGACGCGCTGGAACGTGCTCTGGCCCTGGTCAGCGCGGCCCTGCAGGTGCACGGCGGATACGGCTACCTGGCCGAGTTCCCGCTGGCGGGCCAGATCCGCGCGCTCGTCGCGCTGCAGGCAGCGGCGAGCATGCTGCAGCGCTCCTCGACGTGAGCTCGTCCGGCGGCCATCGTCCGGGTGGCCGCGGCGCCCCTGAGTCGACCCGACCGATCCGAGACCCGTGAACGAGGAGAGACGACGATGAACGAGCGGCCCCTCTCGGGAGTGCGGGTCTTGGATCTGACGACTCTCTTGCCGGGACCGCTGTGCACTCTGCTGCTCGCGGAGGCGGGCGCCGAGGTGGTGCGGATCGAGCGGGTCGGCGACGGGGACGAGATGCGCTCCTACCAGCCGCGGTTCGCCGACGTCAGCGCGAACTACGCCGTGCTGAACCGCGGCAAGCGAGGGTATACGGCGAACCTGAAGGACCCGGTGCAGCGGGAGTGGGTGCTGGACCTGGTTGCCGGGTGCGACGTGGTGGTGGAGCAGTTCCGTCCCGGAGTGATGGACCGGCTGGGCCTGGGGTACGACGCGCTGAGGGCCGTCAACCCGGGGGTTGTCCTCTGCTCGATCACCGGCTACGGGCAGGAGAACGTGCACGCCGCCGATGCGGGTCACGACCTGAACTATCTCGCGCAGGCAGGAATCCTCGGCATGGTCACCGACTCCGACGGTCTGCCTCCGCTCCCGTTCACCCAGGTCGCGGACCTGGCCGGTGGCACCTACCCCGCCGTCATCAACATCCTGCTCGCGCTGCGGCTGCGCGACCGCACGGGAGTCGGCACCCATGTGGATATCTCCATGACTCACAGCCTGGCGCTGCTGTCCTATGCCTACTTCGCGCACTACCAGGCGACCGGCGCCTGGCCCGAGTCCAATCGGGGGCTGCTCACCGGAGGAAATCCGCGGTATCGGCTCTACCGCACCGCTGACGGCCGGGCCTTGGCGTGCGCCGCCCTCGAGGATCGCTTCTGGGTACGGCTGCTGGAGCTGGTGGGACTGCCGGAGCTGGTCGACGTGACGGACCAGGAGGCCATTGCGGCGCTCTCCGCAGCGTTCGCGCAGCGGTCCGCGGCCGAGTGGGCCCGCCGGTTCGAAGGCGAGGACGTATGCACCTGCGTCGTCAACACGTTCGATGAGGCCGCCGACCAGCAGTATCTCGAGGTCGACCCCGCCCGCAGCATCGGCGCCGGCGACGCGCGGATCGCCGCCCTCCCGGTGCCCTTGGACCCCGACGTACGCCGTCCTCCCACCGTGGAGGGCTACCCAGAGCTGGAGCCGATCGGTGAGAGCTCGGGCTGGGCCCCCCGATCGGCCGGATGAGTCCGGCCGGCCACCCGCGAGTCCTGTGACGCCCGCGCCGGGCGGCGCTCAGTCTTGCAGGAGGTCGCCGGGGACCGATAGGTAGGCGGCGCGCAGATGCTCGCCGAGTCCCTTGGCCTGCGGGTCGTCGAGCATCGAGGCGGCCACGCCGTCTCCGAGATAGCCGCGAAGCACGAAGTTCAGGCCACGGATCAGGGGGAACTCGTGCCGGTCCACCACGATCTCGCCGGGGACGTCGAGCAGTCGGCGCACCGTGTCGGGCGTGAGGTGTGCGACCAGCCACCGCCAATGGTCGTCCCGGGTGGCCCAGACTGCGACGTTGGCGTGGCCACCCTTGTCACCCGAGCGCGCTCCGCAGATCCGACCCAGCGAGGCCAGGATGTTCGGGCCGGAGACTTTCGGGGTGGCTTCGGTCGCGGGCGGGGCGACCGATGGTGACTCGCCGACCTGTGTGTCGGCCAGGGCCTCGGTTTGGCCGGCTACCGGAGGGTCGATGGTCAGGGTCGTCCCGTCCCACAGCAGGTGGGCGCGGTGGTCGAACCACGACGCCGGGGCGAGAGTGGGCCAGAAGACACCGAACGTCGAGGCTCCTCCCGGCGGACCGGCGGTGTGCAGTCCGGGATAGCTGCTCAGACCCAGGCTCATGACGGCGTCGGAGAAGCCACGGCCCACCTGGGCACGGTCGTGTCCGGTCACCGTGATCTGGAGCTCGTGCACCGCGGTGGGAGCACCGATCCGAGGAGTGAGCAGGCGGGTGTCGAGGGTGGTGACGCCGTCGAGCTCGTCGAGGTAGCGGCCGAGGGCCCGTTGGGCCCACTCGGCCTTCTCGGCGACCCGGTCCCCGGGCACCATCAAGGTCATGGAGTTGCGGTAGCCGCCCAGGAGGTTGAGTCCCAGCTTGAGCTGCCCTGTCGGGGCCGAGCCGTGGGTGCCTGACACCGCTACCCGGTCAGACCCCAGTTGCTCGACCGAGACCGTCGCGAAGTCGGCCACCACGTCCGGTCCCAGATAGCGAGGTCCGCCGACCTCGTAGAGCAGCTGAGCGGTCACGGTGCCGACGGAGACCAGTCCGCCGGTCCCCGGTTGCTTGGTGATCACACATGCGCCGTCGGCCGCCACCTCGGCGATCGGGAAACCGGGAGGGCGTCTGTCGACCACCTCCTCGAAGAAGGCGTAGTTCCCACCGGTGACCTGGGTTCCGCATTCGATCAGGTGGCCGGCCACCACCGCGCCCGCCAGGGCATCCCAGTCCTCGCGTCCCCAACCGTGGTGCCAGGCCGCCGGACCGACCACCAGCGCAGCGTCGGTGACCCGGGGACACACCACGATGTCGGCGCCCGCTCGCAGAGCCTCGGTGATTCCCCAGCTGCCCAGGTAGGCGTTGGCCGTCACCACGGGGCGCGCCTGGTGGTTCAGGTTTGCGCCGGTGTCGAGGTGGGTGAACGGCTCCCCCTGATCACGCAGCCGGTCCAGCCGTGGCATCAGGTCGTCGCCATCGATGACCGCGATCTTGGGGTCGAGTCCCCGGGCCTGCGCGAGGGAGCCGATATCGCGGCCGAGCCCATGTGGATCGAGGCCGCCTGCGTTCGTGACGACCTTGATCCGCCGGCTGAGGCACTGCTCGATGACCTCCTCGAGCTGATCGAGGAAGAGCCGCGCGTAGCCGGTCATGCCGCGCTCGCGGGTCTTCCACAGGATCATCATGGTCAGCTCGGCCAGGTAGTCGCCGGTGAGCACGTCGACCGGTCCGCCTTCGACCAGCTCACGTGCGGCGCTGAAGCGGTCACCGAAGAAGCCGGAGGCGTTGGCCACGCGGAGTGGGCGACGGACGCCGCCCGGGTCGAGGTCAGTGGTCACGATGCTCCTCGGTCGGGGATGATGCAGATCGGTGCGCGGTGGCGGAAGGCAGGGCTCGGCTCTGCGGGCTGGGGCCCGGAGGGCCCGCGAAGGCTTGAGCCAGCTCCATCCAGCTGCGGGCGCCTGCGCCCTGGACGTCCAACTCGGCCTGGTCGATCCCACGGCGCCGGGTGACCACCAGCGCGAACTCCTCGGCTGATCCGCTCACGCTCTGAGAGGAGCCATCCGTGTCGGGCCCGGGCGGCCAGCTCCGTTCCTCGCCGGACGCGCTCCACAGTCGCACCACGACCGGCTCCGGGGGAGCTTCGAGCCCGTGGGTGGCGAAGGCGTGCCCCCGGGTCCTGACCCCCAGGTCGCAGACATCCCAGAGAGCGTCCGTCAGCGGATGGGGCTCGCCCAGGGCGTCGTACACATCGCGACCGTGTGCCCAGGTCTCCATGATCCGCGCGGTCACCATCGAGGCGACGGACATGGCAGGGCCGAACCAGGGGGCGCGGACGCCGGGGGCGGCCGCCGAGATCGCCCGGATCAGGCTGTCGCGTGCTTGGCCGAACCACGCCAGGACGTCCGTTCCGGAACGCTGGCGATGCTCCTTGCTCAGCAGGTCGACCCAGTCGGGCCCTCGTGCGGGAAGGCTTCGAGCCAGATCACCGAACTCCTCGGGCTCGACCAGGGCCGTGGTGGTGACCTCGTCGAACACGGCCAGGTGACTCACCTGGTCCTTGACCGACCAGCCCGCGGCCGGCGTCGTTGTACGCCAGACGCTCTCCTCCACGGCGCCCAGCAGTTCGACCAGGTGGTCGGTCTCGGCCCGCAGGTTGTCGACCAGCCGGGAACGAAGCTCGACCTCGGCGGTCATCGTCCGGTCCAGACTGGCTGGCGCTTCTCGCGGAAAGCGCGCGGGCCCTCCTGCGCGTCCGCGCTGCGGTACACCGGCTCCCAGACCTGGTCGGCGCGGTCGAAGGCGGCCTGCCGGGGGAGCTCCGCAGCCAGGTAGACGGTCTCCTTCGCGGCCCGCACGGAGAGAGGCGCGTTGCGGGCGATGGCCTCGGCCAGGCTCTGGACCTTGCCTCGCAGCTCGGCGGCAGGCACGACGTGGTTGACCAGGCCGGCGGCAAGGGCGCGGTCGGCGTCGATCGGCTCGCCCGTCAGCAGAAGCTCCATCGCGATCCTCGGCGGGATCAGCCACGGCAGCGGTGTCGCCCACGGGGTTCCTCTCCCGACCTTGACCTCGGAGATGCCGAAGGTGGCGTTGTCGCTGGCCACGACGAGGTCGCACATCTGGGCGAGTAAGAACCCTCCGGCCAACGCCACCCCGCTGACCGCCGCAATGGTCGGCTTGGCCACGGCGATGTTGCGGCCGAAGTGGGGCAGGTAGTCGGGGTCGGGGACCTGGAGCTCCTCTGCGGCCATCTCACTGAGGTCGCCGCCTGCGCAGAAGGCCCTGTCGCCGGCACCTGTGATCACCAGGACGCGCGCCCGGTCGTCGGAGTTGAAGCGGCGCACGGAATCCCACAGGCCGGTTCGGACGCCGCGTGAGAGGCAGTTGTGTCGCTCGGGCTGGTTGATCGTGCACCAGGCGATCGCATCGACGAGGTCGTACTGGATCAGGGGTGCTGTCATCGTGTCGGCCTTTCGGGAGCAGTGCAGGCCATTATTGTCGACTGTTCGCCTGAAGTCTACTGTCGGACGTTTAGAGCATTGCGCCGACGGGAGACGACCAAGGCCCGGCATGCCTGTCGGCGGGCCGGGCCCAGTCTGTTGCTGGTGTTCTTGGCTTGTCGTGTGAATGGACTGCCTGTGCGGTCGGTGGCCGGGGCTGGTCAGGACCTGCGCTTGGCCAGCATGTGCTCACTGAGGTAGGTGAGGTGTTCGATGATCGCGGTCTCGCCCGCGTCCGGATCCTGCTCGGCGATCGCACGAAGAATCGCCTGGTGCTGTTGGACCGTCGTGCGCCCGACCTCGGGTGAGAGATCCAGGTAGCGAACCGGCTCCGACTCGTGGTGCACGGCGGTGATCAGGCTGGCAAGGACACGATTCCCGGAAGCCTCGGCGATGGTCCCGTGGAACGTCTTGTCCAGTGAGGGCACGCGAGTGTCGTCGACCGAGATGGTCTTCTGCGTCTCCACGATCGTGCGGAGCCGCTCCAACTGCTCCTTGGTCCGTCGCGTGGCCGCGAGCCTGACCGAGGGCACCTCCAGGAACTGGCGGACCGCGACGATCTCCTCGACGTCGATGTTGCCCAGCACCAAGAGGTTACGGATCGACTTCGCCATCTCGGTGCCGAACGAGTGGTGGTCGACGCTCAGCACGAAGCTGCCGCCGCTGGCACCGGGCACTTTGCGGATCAGGCCCTGGGCGGAGAGCGAGCGCAGGGCTTCCCGCACCGTCGTCCGGGAGACGGCGAACTGGCGGGCGAGCTCGGCCTCCGACGGCAGTCGATCCCCGCTCTTGACCTTGCCGGTCAGGATGGCGTTCTTGACGTGCTCCTCGACCTGCTTGCGCGGCCTGAGCACTGCTTGACCGATGACCAGGCTGTCGGGATCGCCTGCATCGGGTTCTCGGCCAGAAGGTGACACGGTGACCTCTCTGTGGCTGACGGTCTCAACGTACCGATTGCCAACTATCATACCGATACCAGGGCGATGCGTGCCTATTGGCCGTTCTGAGGGGGTTCAGGCGTCACGCCGGGCCCTGGTGCGCATGGCATCCACGCGAGGCTATTATTGTTCGACATTAACCTAAGGAGCATGTAGTGGATGCCTATATTGTCGCGGTCGCGCGGACGCCGGTGGGGCGCAGGAACGGGTCGTTGGCCCAGGTGCACCCGGTAGACCTGGGAGCCCACGTCCTCACGGCCGTCACCGAGCGGGCGGGAGTGGACCCGGCCGCGATCGACGACGTCATCCTCGGCTGCCTGGACCAGGTCGGGGGACAGGCGGCCAACATCGCCCGCATTTCCTGGCTGGCAGCCGGACTGCCGGAGACCGTCCCGGGCGTGACCCTCGACCGCCAGTGCGGCTCGGCGCAGCAGGCTGTCCACTTCGCCGCCCAGGCGGTGATGAGCGGGACCCAGGACCTGGTCATTGCCGGCGGGACTCAGAACATGAGCGCGATCCCGATGTCGGGGACCTGGCACGCGCCTGAGCTCGCGTTCGCGCGCCCGTTCGACGCCGCCGGGTGGCAACGCCGCTTCGGTGCCGGGGAGGTCTCCCAGTTCCTCGGTGCTGACCTGATCGCGGAGCGGTACGGCTTCACGCGCCAGGCGATGGAGGACTATGCGGCGCGGAGCCACCAGCGAGCCGTCAAGGCCCGCGCGGCCGGTGCTTTCGAGGCGGAGATCGTCCCATGGGGCGACGTGGCGCATGACGAGTGCCCGCGCGAGGTCATCGATCCCGACAAGCTGGCGTCCCTGGCTCCGTTGCGCGACGGGGGCACGACGACCGCTGCCATGGCCAGCCAGATCTCTGACGGCGCCGCCGCACTCCTGGTGGCCTCGGAGGCCGCTGTCCGAGAGCACAGCCTGACACCCATCGCCAGGATCCATCAGCTCACGGTCTGCGGCTCCGATCCCGAGCTGATGCTCACCGGACCCATCCCGGCAACCCGACGGGTCCTCGAGCGTGCAGGGCTCACCGTCGACGACATCGACACCTTCGAGGTCAACGAGGCCTTCGCCTCGGTGGTGCTCGCATGGCTCACCGAGACCGGGGCCGACCCCGAGCGGACCAACCCCAACGGCGGCGCGATCGCACTGGGCCACCCCTTGGGCGCCACGGGTGGGCGGCTGATGATCAGCATGATCGAGCACCTTGCCCGGACCGGGGGGCGCTTCGGACTCCAGACCATGTGCGAAGGCGGGGGAATGGCCAACGCGACCATCGTGGAGAACCTGCGTCGTTAGTTGTCCGCCGCTCGTGTCCCGAGACCGGGCGCATCTGCTGAGCAGCGTCATCGGCCAGCCTCGACTGGTAGAAGTCGGCCGGTATGACGAATGCCGGCCGGACACTCCGGGTGTCCGGCCGGCATTCGTGCTGAGGGGATCGAGCATGATCGCTCCGGAGTCGACGGTCGCTCAGTCGGCTGGCTCCTCGACGACCAGGAGGGACTGGCCCGCCTCGATCTGGTCGCCCTGGGCAACGTATACGGCGGTGATCACGCCGGTGGTCGGGCTCTTGATGGTGTGCTCCATCTTCATCGATTCGATCACCACGACGGGTTGTCCCGCACTGACCTGGTCGCCCACTGACCCCAGCACCGAGATAGCCGCACCGGGCATGGGCGCCTCCAGCGAGCCGGGTGCCGCCTCGACCACCGGTTCCGGCAGCCGTTCGGCTGAGGTGAAGCTGCTCGAGCCGTCGGGATCGCTGACCTGGAGCAGAGGTCCGTCAGTCAGCGTGACCTGCCAGGAGACGCGGGCGCCCTCGGACTCCAGCGTCAGCGAGTCGCCTTCCCAGACCCAAGCGCCGAACTCCACCACGCAGGGCTCAGGGTCGGCGCCGACGATCTCCGCCCGGACGTGGTCGCGCCGATGGTGGAAGGTGACGACGACCGGGCTGCCTTGATGCAGGAGCACGTGTCCTTGTGGAAGCGGCCCTGCCGGGGACCAGCCCAGCGGGATGTCCCGGTCGTAGGGTCGCGAGGCGCGGGCCCGCGCTTCCAGCGCGAGGCCCGCTGCCACCGCCCGCATCCTCAGGATGCTCCCGGTGGTGGGCTGGGTCAGCTCCTGCTCGGCGCGCTCGATCAGAGAGGTGTCCATCTCTCCGGCGACGAAGTCGGGATGGCCGAGGATCCGGACGAGGTACTCGATGTTGGTGGTCACGCCGATCGCGATGGTGCGCGCCAGGGCTGCGACCAGCCGACGGCGAGCCTCCTCGCGGTCGCGTCCGGACGCGATGACCTTGCACAGCATCGAGTCGTACTGGGGATTGACGATGCTGCCGTCGACCACGGCCGTGTCGACGCGTACGCCGGTCAGCTCGGGGACTGCGAAGCGTGCCAGCCGACCGGTCGAAGGCTGGTAACCATTGCCGGGGTCCTCTGCGTAGATCCGAGCCTCGATCGCCCAGCCGCTGAGTGTCGGAGCCGCCAGCACCGATTCCAACGGCCAGCCCTGAGCCAGCTCGATCTGGCAGCGGACGAGGTCGACCCCGGTGACCTCCTCG
>CAZTHV010000113.1:4790-9687 GCA_964613165.1 uncultured Marmoricola sp. | reverse complement strand
GGCCCATGTACTCGCAGGCGTCCTTGTCCCACTGCAGGACGGTCCGCCTCTCCATCCGGGCCCGCTCGATCGGGCAGACCTCGCCGATCGGCTGCTCGGTGAGCACCATCCCTCCGGAGTGGATGCCCAGGTGGCGCGGCGCCCGCATCAGCTGCTCGGCCAGCTCGACCACGGGCTCGGGGATCTCGCCATCCTGCGTGCTCACCGTGGTCCAGCTGTCGATGTGCTTGGACCAGGCGTCCTGCTGGCCCGGCGAATAGCCTAGTGCCTTGGCGGCGTCGCGCACCGCCATCTTGGGCCGGTAGCTGATCACGTTGGCGACCTGGGCGGCGTTGTGCCGGCCGTACTGCTTGTAGACCCACTGGATCACCTCCTCCCGCCGGCCGGAGTCGAAGTCGACGTCGATGTCCGGCTCCTCGTTGCGGTTGGTGGAGATGAACCGCTCGAAGGGCAGGTCGTAGCGGACCGAGTCGATCGCGGTGATGCCGAGCGCGTAGCAGACCGCCGAGCTGGCCGCCGATCCCCTGCCCTGGCAGAGGATTCTCTGATCCCGGGCATAGGCGACGATGTCATGGACGATGACGAAGTAGCCGGCGAAGTCCTTGTCCAGGATGATCCGCATCTCGTGCTCGATCCGCTTCCGTGCTTTCTTGGCGTGCGGCAGGTGCCGGTAGCGCTCCTCGAAGCCACGCTCGACCAGCTCGCGCAGCCACGTGCTCGCGGTGTGGCCCTCGGGGATGCCCTGCTTCGGCAGTCGCGGGCTGGCCTTCTGCAGGTCGAAGGCGAGCTGGTCGGCGAGGGTGACCGACCGGGCGATCGCCCCGTCGTACCGGCCGAACCGGCGCGCCATCTCCTCCCCCGACCGCAGCGAGGCACCGCCCCACGGTGGCAGCCAGCCGTCCATCTCGGCGAGGCTGCGCCGGGCCCGGATCGCCGCCATCGAGGTGGCCAGCGGATGGTCGGCGGGCGTGGCGTAGTGGACGTTGTTGGTCGCCACGACGGGCAGGCCGTGGTCACGAGCCAGTACGGCAAGCGCGTCGTTGACCTCCTGGTCACGCGGCAGCCCCTGGTCGGTCAGCTCGACCACGACGTGGTCGTGGCCGAAGAGCGCGGTCAGCCGGTCCAGCTCGGCCGCCGGATCGCCGTCCTCCAACGCGCCGCGGACCAGGCCCTTGCGACAGCCGGTCAGCACCAGCCAGTGACCCCGGCCGCGGGCGGAGAGCTCCTCCAGGTCGTAGTCCGGCCTGCCCTTCTCGTCGCCGCGCAGGTGGGCGTCGGTCATCGCACCGGCCAGGCGGTGGTAACCCTCGACCCCGATGGCGAGCAGGAGCAGATGCCGCCCCTCCGGGTCGGCCACGCCGTTCTGCGGGCCGGTCAGGCCGAGGGAGAGCTCGGCGCCGTAGACCGTGGCGAGCTCGTAGGGCTTCGCGGTCTCGGCGAAGAGCGGGGCACCGGCGAAGCCGTCGTGGTCGGTGAGCGCGAGCCCGTGCAGGCCGAGCCGGACGGCCTCCTCGACCAGTCGGTCGGGACCGCTGGCGCCGTCGAGGAAGCTGAAGCTGCTGTGGCAGTGCAGCTCGGCGTACGGCGTGACCGGACCCTGCTGCTCGATCTCCCGGGGCTGGTAGGCACGGCGCTTGCGCGACCCCGGGCCCTCGTCGACCGGAGCCGGACGGCCGGAGAGGGTGGCCTCCAGCTCTCGCCACGGCATCGGTGGGTTGTGCCAGCCCATCAGCGAGTCCTACTCATACGCCGCCTCCACCACCCAGTGGTCCCCCTGGCAGCGGAGCAGCCAGGCGGTGCCATCGGCGGCGACGACCTGGAAGCGGGCCACCAATGTGTCGCCTCCCTCCCACCACTGCTCGCTCACCGGCCACGGGCCGGCCCAGGCCTCCACCGGCAGCCAGCGGCGGTCCAGACGGACCCGTGCCGGCGGGTCGGTCACCGCGCCGCGCTCGGTGACCGCGACCGGACGGCCGGCCTCGCCGAGGACCACCGTGGGCCACGGCTCGGCGAAGACCCGCGTCGGCGCGGGCGGCGGGATCGACCCGGGCCACGGCAGCACGGGCGGGCGCAGGCCGGCGGGTCGCTCACCCCAGGGCACCAGCGCCTGCCGATCGGCCGGCGAGCGGCCACCCTGCCGGACGGGTACGACGACCGCGTCGTACCCGAGCATCGCCTGGACTCGGGCGACGCCCCGGTCGACTCGCTCCTCGGTACCGCCGCCCCAGAGCCCCTCGGCATGCGCGGCGGCGGGCTCGACCACCTCGGGAACGAAGCGCACTCGGCCGACCGGCGAGCCGAGCGGCCCCGTCGTGTCGGCGCTCAGCTGCCAGTGCACCCGGTCGATCAGGTCGGCGACGCCGAAGAAGCCCGAGTGCAGCCAGGCCCGGCTCGACACCACCGGACTGTCGGCGCCGTCGCCTTCCGCCTCGATCCGGACGGTGGTGGCCACCAGCCCGCGCTCGGCCAGGACGCCGACGAGCTCCTCGCAGGTCCGCCGGACACTGAAGCAGACCGCCTCCACCGAGGCCAGCGGGGGCTCGAAGCCGATCTCGCGGACCAGGTCCGGTGGCGGGGTGCGGGTCGCCGGCTGCGCCGGGTCGCGCCCGCTCGCGAGACGGTGCAGCCGTGCTCCGGAGGCGCCGAACCGGGTGAGCACGTCGCCGGCCGGCAGCGCCGCCAGGTCGGCCAACGTGGTCAGGCCGAGACGGCGCAGCAGCCCGGCCAGGTCGGGGTCGTCGATCGTCTCCACCGGCAGCGGGGCGAGGAAGCCGGGCGACCCTCCCGGTGGGACGACCACCCAGTCCTGGATGCCGGCTCGCCGGGCAGCCTGCTCGGCGGTGAACACCTCGTCGGCGATCCCGGTCCGGACGTCGCGCACGCCCACCCCGACCACGGCCTCGAGGAGGGTCGCGGCGGCCCGCTCCTCTCCTCCGTAGAACCGCGCCGGCGACCGGATCGCCAGCAGGCCCGGCCGGATCGCGGCCACCCCTGGCCGCAGCTCCTCGACCGCGGCGAGCACCGGCTCGAACTCGCGCACGTCCCGGTCTGGGCCGGCCGGCAGCAGCCGCAGTCCCGGACAGCGCGCCTGCGCGTCCCGGCGACGCATCCCCCTGCGGATCCCGTCGGCGCGGGCGGCCGCGTTGCAGGCCACCACCCGGTTGGCCGAGAGCACCGCGGCCGGGGTCGTGTCGTCCTCCTCGGCCTCGGCCAGCGCCGCCACCACCGGCCAGTCCGGGCACCAGAGCACCAGGATCCTCATCCGGTCTCCCGGGACTCGACGGTCTCGGCAGACCCGACGGCCTCGACCAGCGGGGGGTGGGCGGCCGGCAGCCAGAGCTGGGTGCGCCGCGTCGGCACAGCGTCAGACCCACCACGACGTACGACGACCACCGACCGGCGCGCCCGCAGTCGGCCGTGCCCCTGCTCGATGCCCTCCCAAGAGGACGTCTCCAGGCTCAGTTGCGCCTCGCAACCCGGCCAGTCACCCCAGGCGAGGAGGACCGCCGACCGCTTGCGCAGCCGGGCGGCGACCCGGCTCGCGGTCCGCTCGCTCACCCCCGGCGGTGGCCGGAGCACCACCACCGTGACCACGTCGACCAGCGCGGCGACGACCTCCAGCCAGCGCTCCCCGGGCTCCGGGACCAGCACCAGCCGGCACAGCTCGACCCCCGCCTCCTCGGCCGCCTCGACCCCCAGGTCGGGAGCACCCACCACGGCCGTCCAGGAGCCGGCCCGCGACGGCCCCGCCAGCAAGGAGAGCACCAGCGCGGCGCTGTCGACCTGGTAGGCGCCACCGGTGCGCAGGTCGAGCAGTCCGGTCAGCTCCGGCGGCGTGACCAGCGGGAGCCGCGGCACTCCGCCGGACATCTGCCGCATCCGCTCCCGCAGCGCGCCGACGGTCCCGCTGTCGGGCCCGTCTCGCGGGACGCTGAGCTGGTGGACGGGCATCCAACCATGATCGAACACATGTTCGATCCATGCAACACTGTCACCTCCAGGACCGTCTCGGAACGCGAGTGCGAGACTCTGCCTCATGAAAGAGCGCGAACGATGGCCTGCCTGGGTCTACGGTCACGGGGAGGAGCCGGACTACCGGTTCAGCTTCGCCAACGAGCGAACCTTCCTCGCCTGGATCCGGACGTCATTGGCACTGCTCGCCGGAGCAGTCGCACTGGACGTGGTGGACTGGAGCATCTCCGACTCACTGCGGCAGGCATTGGCAGGCGTGCTCGTCGCGCTGGGGCTGCTGTCGGCAGTGGTGGCGTGGATTCGCTGGGCGGCCGCGGAGCGGGCGATCCGCAACCGTGACCCGTTGCCGTCGTTTGGCTTCGCGATTCTGTTCAGCCTGGGACTGGTCATCGCCAGCGTCGTGGTGATCGTGGTCGGTCTCTGAGAATGCCGCCTCCCGACGACGTCGGTCTGTCCAACGAGCGCACCGCGCTCGCCTGGCAGCGGACCGCACTCTCCCTGATCGCCGGATCGGCCATCCTCGGGCGGCTCACTTTCGACCGGCTCAGATTCGTCGCCGTCGCGGTCCTGGGCGTAGCCGCGCTGCTCTGCCTGTGGGTCTTCGCTGAGTCGCGGTGGCGCTACGTGCAGCAACTCGGGCACCGACCGCGCGGCCGACTGCGGGGCGGCCGGGCGGCGTTGTCGCTGACCGTTGCGACGTGCTTGATTGCGATCACACAGATCGCAGCGCTGACCGTACGGTGATCACCGCCCACGCTCAGGCTTCCAGGGAGAACTGCCGCTCGGCGGCATCGGCCTGGTCCTGCGCGGGCGTCTGAACCGAGTCCCGCAGCGGCACCTGGCGGATGAACCAGGCGATGAGGAACCCGACCGCGGCGATCGGCGCCGACCACCAGAAGATCTCGTGCGTGCCCGCCACGACCGC
>CAZTHV010000113.1:0-4780 GCA_964613165.1 uncultured Marmoricola sp. | reverse complement strand
GCCTCCATGACGCCGTTCATCGTGTTGGAGCCCGTGCAGTTGGCGGCGGGCAGGGCGAAGTTGTTGGCCTTGGCGAGGGCGAAGATCTCCTGGACCTCGGCGGGCAACTCGCGCAGCGCGGCCGGCGTCAGGCTGGAGGCGCTGCCACCGCCGACCGCGGCGCCCGCCGAGCCCAGGTTCGCCGTGATCTGGTGGGTGTAGATCGCGCCGAGCACGGCGACGCCCAGAGACCCGCCGAGATTGCGCACGAAGGTCGAGGCGCCGGTGGCCGCGCCGAGGTCGCGCAGCTCGACGCTGTTCTGCGCGATCAGGTTGGTGGTCTGCATCAGACAGCCCATGCCGGCGCCGAGGAGGACCATGTAGATGGCGCTGGTGCCCTTGGAGGTCTCCAGGCCCATGGTGGAGAAGAGGTACAGCCCGGAGGTCAGCAGCGCGGCACCCAGGATCGGGAAGGCCTTGTAGTGACCGGTCCGGCTGATCACCTGGCCGCTGACGAGGGAGCAGACCATCGCGGCGAGCATCATGGGCATCAGCAGCAGGCCGCTGTTGGTCGCCGACTGACCCTGGACGAACTGCTGGAACTGCGGCAGGAAGGTGATCCCGCCGAACATCGCGAATCCGGCGACGAAGCCGAGCGCCGTGGCCAGGGAGAAGTTGGAGATCCGGAACAGCCGCAGCGGGATCACCGGCTCGGCGGCCCGCTGCTCCACCACGAGGAAGGCGACGAGCCCGATCACCGCGACCGTCTCGAGGCCGAGGATCTGCCACGAGCCCCAGGGGTACTCCGTACCGCCCCAGGTGATCGCCAGCACCAGCGCGGTGATCCAGATGCTCAGTACGGCGGCCCCGAGCCAGTCGATGACGACCTTGCCCTCGCCCTTGATCTCGTGCTGCAGGTGCAGCGTCGACCAGACCACGAACAGCGCGAGCGCGCCCAGCGGGAGGTTGACGTAGAAGGCCCACCGCCAGGAGGCGTGGTCGGTGATGAAGCCGCCGATCAACGGCCCGCCGATCATCGCGGCCGGCATCACCGCCATCATCACGCCGATGTACTTGCCGCGCTCGCGAGGCGAGAGCAGCATCCCGATCACCGACATGATGCCGACGATGAGGCCACCGGCGCCGAGCCCCTGGAAGGCGCGGAAGAGCACCAGCTGGGTCATGTCCTGGGCCACGCCGCACAGCGCGGAGCCGATCAGGAACAACACGATCGAGGCCATGAAGGTGTGCTTGTGCCCGACGATGTCGCCGAGCTTGCCCCACAGCGGCGTCGCCACCGTCGAGGCCAGGATGTAGCCGGTGACCACCCAGGACAGGTGGTTGAGGCCGCCGAGCTCGCCGACGATCGTGGGCAGTGCCGGCGCGACGATCATGTTGTCGAGCTGGGCCAGCAGCATCGCGATGATCAGGCCGCTCATCGCGGTGATGATCTGCCGCGGCGTCAGTCTCGCCGGCGTCTGCTCCACGTGCTCTCCCGTCGTCGTGGCCCCTCGTCGTCCTGACCGATCGGTAAGCCTACGCGCTGACCGATCGGTAAGCAAGCGGGATATGCTGGTCTTGTGAGCACCGACGTCCCGGCCCAGGATCCGGCCCAGCCCGGCGAGACGCCCGCGGACACCACCCGCGAGCGGATCCTGCGCGCCGCCCTGCGGCTCTTCGCCGACCAGGGGTACGGCGCGACGTCGATGCGCGAGATCGCCGAGCAGCTGGGCATCACCAAGGCCGCTCTCTACTACCACTTCGACAGCAAGGAGGACATCGTCCGTGCCCTGCTCGCCGACGTCGAGCGCCAGGTGGCCGAGCTGGCCGACTGGGCGGCCGGGCAGCAGCCGGGCCCGCAGCTGCGCGAGGAGGTGCTCGCCCGGTGGAGCGAGGTGATGCAGGCCCACGGGCTGTCGCTGTTCCGGTTCGTGATGGCCAACCGCTCGGTCGTGACGGGCCTGAAGCAAGGACGCCAGGGCATGCTGGAGAAGATCCAGGTGCTCTACCGCGTACTGACTCCGGCCGACGCCAGCGTCGAGGACCAGCTCCGGGTCCGGCTGGCGTTGATCTCGGTCAACCTCTCCGGCGTGGCCGGGGCCGATCTGGACGCCTCCGAGGAGGAGCTGCTCGCCGCGGGCCGGGCGATCGCGCGCGACCTGCTGCCGGGCGACTGAGGACTCGTCTCAGATCGCGTTCTTGCGGGTGACGTCGCCCAGCGCCGGACTGACCGACTCGACCCAGCCCACCATGGTGGCCACCAGCGGGGTGACCCGGCGAGCCCGGGTGACGACGGCGTCCGCCACCACGTCGGCCGCCTCGTCCATGCTCAGCGCCGGCATCCGCCGGTAGAGCTTGGTCGGCGTGATCATCGGCGTGCGCACCAACGGCATCCGGATGTTGGTGAAGACCACGCCGTCGTCGAGGACCTCGCCCTGCACCGAGTCCGACCACGCCTCCAGCGCCGCCTTGGACGCGGTGTAGCCGGAGAACCTGGCCGGCCGCAGCAGGGCGGCCCAGCTGGAGATGTTGACGACCTGGCCGGACTCGCGCTCGACCATCCGGGGCAGCAGCCCCATGGTGAGCCGGATCGCGGCGAAGTAGTTCAGCCGCATCGGCCGCTCGAAGTCGTGGAAGCGATCGGCCGAGTGGCGCACCTTGCGCCGGATCGACATGCCCGCGTTGTTGACCAGCACGTCGACATGGTCGTGGGCGTCGAGCACCTTGGTCACCAGGGCGTCGATCTGCTCGAAGTCGGTCAGGTCCGCGCGGTACGTCGTCGCGGCGCCGCCTGCGGCCTCGATCTCACCGGCCACCTCGGCCAGCGCCTCCTCGCTGCGCGCGACCAACAGCACCTGCGCGCCCGCGGCACCGAGGCGGACCGCGCTCGCCCGGCCGATGCCGGAGGAGGCGCCGGTCACCAGCACCACCTTGCCGGCGACCGCCTGCCGCAGCGCGTCCACGTCACGTCCACCCAGCCGCACCGCCCGCGACACGAGACCGCGCGCGCTCACCGGGGTGGCGAGGAGTCGGTTGGCCCCCACCACGGCCGACCTGGTCAGTCTCGCTGGCGTCAGGTCCATCAGGCTGTCCTCTCTGATCGCCCCTCTGCTCGCGCCTTGAGCGCCTTGGCGTGCCGGCGAAAGCCATCGGCGACCCGTCCCGGGCCGGCCGCGGGTGCCGCGCACGAGGACCAGTCTCGCCGGGAGTCCCTGGTGGACGTAAGCGAGCGTGGCACGCGTCACACCGCCGTCCTCGTGCGGTGGCTCGACCAGGCTGATCCGCTCCGGCGACCGCGTCGTTCGCCCGTTGCCCATCGCACGTGCAGCACGATCGACTCCCCCGCCTCCGGCCGAGCGCACTCAACGCGAAAGACGAACGGGCTCCACCCCCGCGCTCGGCCGCATCGTCATCGCGTCCAGGACCATCTGCGGATCCTCATCCGTTACCTGGGCGTACTGGGCAGCCGCGTCGAAATGAACCAGCGACTCGGCGAGCAGTTCGTCAGCAGTCCTACTCATAGCGGCACCGCTTCCTTGAGGACCCGGCTCGCGAAGTCCGGCCTGAGATCGTCGCTGGGTACGACGTCGACACGGATACCGACAGCCTCCGACACAAGCCGCTCGAGACGAGCGACCTTGAGGAGGCCGGTCGTCGCGGGGAGGTCGATGAGCAGGTCGATGTCGGAGTCCGGGCCGTCCTCGCCGGTCGCCACCGAGCCGAAGACGCGGACGTTGGAGCCGCCCGCCTCCTCGACCAGCCAGATGATGTCTGCGCGGTGCTTGCGCAGCGCCATCGCGCGGGGACCGGTGCCGTGGAAGCGCAGCAGCCTGGACACCTCGGGCTGGCTGCGGCCGATCTCCCTGGCGATCTCCACCTGCGTCATGCCACCGGCGTGCGCCTCCCGTACCGCGGCGACCAGCTCGCGGCGCGCACAGGCCACGGCCTCATCGCAGCGTCGCGCGACCTCGGAGAGCTCGGACATCGTCCGAATATAGCAAATGCTATACGATCAGCGGTAGTTGGTGAACTGCACCGCGAAGTCGTAGTCCTGGGCCTTGACCAGGGCGATGACCGCCTGGAGATCGTCGCGCTTCTTGCTGGAGACGCGCAGCTCCTCGCCCTGCACCTGGACCTTGACGCCCTTGGGGCCCTCGTCGCGGATCAGCTTGCCGACCTTCTTGGCGTCCTCGGAGGTGATCCCCTCCTTGAGCGCGATGCTGATCTTGGACTCCCTGCCGGACTGGCGCGGCTCGGAGGCATCGAGGATCTTCAGCGACTGGTCGCGCTTGATCAGCTTCTCCTTGAAGACCTCCAGCACGGCGCTGGCCCGGTCGTCGGCGTTGGCGGAGATCTCGATCCCCTTCTCGCCGGACCACTTGATCTCCGCGCCCGTCCCCTTGAAGTCGTAGCGCTGAGCGATCTCGCGCGCCGCCTGGGACAGCGCGTTGTCGACCTCCTGGCGGTCGATCTTGCTGACGATGTCGAACGACGAGTCGGCCACGACGGGCTCCTCCTTGGTCGATGCTTGCTCGCAGAGCTGATCCTCTGGGCTGATCCTCTGGGCGGTCCTCGGCCGATTTATCTCCAGCGCGGATGCTGCGCTATCCTCGGCTGCGCTGTTCACCCTACGGGAGACCCACGGACGAACAGCATCGGCAGGTTGTCCGAGCGGCCAATGGAAGCGGACTGTAAATCCGTCGGCGTATGCCTACGCAGGTTCGAATCCTGCACCTGCCACCGTGCGATGACGCTCCTATTGGCTGTCAAGCCGGTAGGGGCGTCGTCGTTTGCGTTTGGA
>CAZTHV010000112.1:3848-9694 GCA_964613165.1 uncultured Marmoricola sp. | reverse complement strand
GACGCGGTCGTCGGTGGCGGCCCGGGTCGCCGCGACCGTGGTGCGGATACCGCCCGCGGCGTACGGCGTCCCGGCCATCCGCGCGGCGAACTCCTCCGCGCGATCGCCCGCGAAGACCAGGTGGGAATGGGAGTCGACGAAGCCGGGGATGACCGCGCGACCACCGACGTCATGGCTCTCGTCGGCGGCAGGCGCATCGGCCATCGGGCCGGTCCAGGCGATCTTGCCGTGCTCGACGACCAGCGCGGCGCCGGACAGCACCGGTTGCTCGGCGTCCCAGGTGACCAGCTCGCCGATCCCGGTCAGCAGCAGCGCGGTCATCGCACGTCCGCCCCGGTCGCGGCGAAGACCACGGTCTCGACGCTCGCCCCACAGCCGCGGGTACGCCACGAGTCCAGTCCGACCGTGATCAGGTCGGCCCGCTGCCCGGCCGCGATCCGGCCCGCGTCGGCGAAGCCCAGGGAGGCGTGACCGTCGACGGTCGCCGCGTCCAGCAGCTCCGCCGCGGACCAGTGCCCGCGCCGCTGCGTCGCCAGTCGCTCGTGCATCTCCACCGCCCGCATCTCCTCGAACAGGTCGATCACCGCATGGGAGTCGGATCCGAGCGTGAGCCGCGCGCCCGCTTCGTGCAAGGCCCGCGCCGGCCCGATGCCGTCGGCGAGGTCGCGCTCGGTGGTCGGGCAGAAGCAGACGAAGGCCCTCGCCTGACCGAGCAGCGCGATGTCGGTCTCGCTCAGGTGAGTGGCGTGCACGGCGCTGGTCATCGGGCCGAGCACGCCCTCCTCGGCAAGCAGCTGCGTCGGGGTCAGGCCGTACGCCGCCAGGCAGGCCTCGTTCTCCGCTACCTGCTCCGACAGGTGCACGTGCAGCGGCCTGCCCTCGGCCCAGGCGGCGACCGTTCCCAGTTGGTCGCGCGGAACCGCCCGCACCGAGTGGATCGCCGCGCCGACCCGGTCGTCCCCGAACGCCTCGACCCGCTCGGCCCACCGGGTCGCGTCGCCGTCGCTGAACCGGCGCTGCACGCCCTCCGGTGGCTGGGCGGCCTCAGCCAGCCCGGCGGCGAGGTAGCAGGTGTCGAGCAGCCTGATCCGCACTCCCGCCTCGTCGGCGGCCGCGAGCAGCGCCCGGCCCATCTCGTTCGGGTCGTCGTACGGCGTGCCGTCGGGCTGATGGTGCAGGTAGTGGAACTCCCCGACGGCCGTGATCCCGGTCGCCCGCATCTCGGTGTAGACGTCCCTCGCGAGAGCGAAGTAGGAGTCCGGAGTGAGCTCGGCGGCGAGCGCGTACATCTGCTGGCGCCAGGTCCAGAACGTCCCGCGCTCGGTCTGCGTGCGGGCGCGCAGGGCGCGGTGGAAGGCGTGCGAGTGGCAGTTGGCCAGCCCGGGCACGGTCATCCCCGGGACGTCATCCGAGTCGGCTGCCGGAGCAACCGATTCGGATGACGTCCCGATGTCGACGCGAGTGATCACCCCGTCGGCGACCTCGACCTCGACACCGGCCTCGACCCGGCCGTCCACGTAGGCGAAGGGGTGCACGGAGGCGTGGGTCATCCGGCGAGCTCCTGGACCGCGTCGGCGAGGGCCTCGACACCCGTCAGGCAGTCGGCCGGCTCGGCATGCTCGGCCGGGGAGTGCGAGACGCCGGTGGGATTGCGTACGAAGAGCATCGCGGTCGGAATCCCCGCGGTTGACAGGATCCCGGCGTCATGGCCGGCGGCGGTGGGGATGACCGGCACGTCGCCGCCGATGGCGTCGGCCAGCCTGATGGCCAGGTCGTCGGCGAAGAGGACCGTCGGGCTGACCGACTCGATGGTGACGCTCAGCGAGGTGCCGTCACGGCCGGCCCGGTCGTGGGCCAGGCGCTCGATCTCGGCGACCAGCTCGGCCAGCCCCTTCTCGCTCTCCGCGCGGGCGTCCAGCCAGGCGGTCACCCCGGTCGGCACCGAGTTGGTGGAGTTGGGGCCGACCTCGACGCGGCCGAAGGTGGCGCGCCCCCCTCCCCCGATGACCGCGTCGGCCAGCCGGGCCTGCTTGTTGGCCGCCAGCGCCGTCATCGCGTAGGTCAGCATCGGATCGTGGCGATCGGCCATCACCGTGGTGCCGGCGTGATTGCCCTCGCCGGCGAAGTCGAAGCGGTAGCGCCCGTGCGGCCAGATCATGCCGGCCAGCCCGACCGCCGTGCCGCGATGCACCAGGTCGCGGCCCTGCTCGACGTGCAGCTCGACGTAGCAGCCGATCCGGTCGAGCCAGTCGCTACGGCCCAGCGCCGGCTCGACACCGGCGGCGGCCATCGCGTCCTCCAGCCGTACGCCGGCCCGGTCGGCCAGCGCCCGCGCCTGCTCGGGCGACGTGGCGCCCGTGGCCAGCCGAGAGCCCAGGCAGGCCAGGCCGAAGCGAGAGCCCTCCTCCTCGGCGAACGCCGCCACCGCGACCGGTCGGGTCGGGACGACACCGCGCTCGCGCAGCAGGTCGACCGCGGCCAGTGAGGAGACCACGCCGAGCGGGCCGTCGTACGCGCCGCCGTCGAGCACCGAGTCGAGGTGCGAGCCGATCAGCACCGCGTCGCCCGCCCGAGAGTCACCCCACCAGGCGACGGTGTTGCCGTCGACGTCGTGCTCGACGGCAAGCCCGCGCGCCTCGCACTGCTCGACGAACCAGGCGTGGCATTCGCGCTCGGCGGTGGCGAAGGGCGACCGGGTGTAGCCGCCCGACGCGGCCGAGCGGCCGAGGGGGGCGAGGGTGGCCCACATCGACTCGAAGGACTCAGGCATGCTCGCCTCCATGGAGTTCCAGGATGTGGTCGACCGCCGCCGGATGGTCCGCGACTTCGCCGAACGGCCGGTGGACCCGGTGGTCGTCGACCGGGCGCTGCGCAACGCGACCCGCGCGCCCAGCGCGGGCTTCACCCAGGGCTGGGGCTTCCTGGTGCTGGACACTCCCGGCGACGTTCGTCGCTGGTGGTCGGCGACGGCCGGACCCGAGCGCATGGCGAGCCCGGACGCCTGGCTGCGCGGGATGATGCGCGCGCCCGTGCTGGTGGTGCCGTGCTCCAGCCGGGACGCCTATCTGAGCCGGTACGCCGAGCCGGACAAGGGACGAGGCCACGGTGCCGATCCTTGGCACGTGCCCTACTGGCACATGGACGCCGCGATGGCCGCGCTGCTGATCCTGCAGACGGCGGTCGACGAGGGGCTCGGCGCCTGCTACTTCGGCATCCCAGTCCCGGCGCTCGACGCGGTCCGCGAGGAGTTCGCGATCCCTGCCGAGTTCGACCCGATCGGCGTGGTCGCCCTGGGCCACCGCGCGACGGGCACCGGCAGCTCCGGTTCCCCGGCCCGCCGGCGACGCAGGCTGCTGGACGAGGTCGTCCACCGCGGACACTGGGGATAGCCGGCTCACCGGGTCAGTCCATCGCCCCGCTGCCCGCGGGTCAACGCGACCGGCCGCGCGGGCGTCTCATATCCGAGACGCGCCCTAGCCGATGTGGATCGGCTCGTCGGAGACCGAGAGCGACGTACCGTCGCCACCCCAACGGTGGGAGACGATCTCGGCGGCGATCGAGACGGCCGTCTCCGGCGGGGTCCGGCCGCCCAGGCGCAGTCCGATCGGACTGGAGAGCAGGGCCAGCTGCTCGTCGGTCAGCCCGGCGTCGCGCAGTCTCTTCTCCCGATCCTCGTGAGTGCGCCGGGAGCCCATCACGCCGATGTAGAACGGCCTGATCTCCTCGGGAAGCGCGGTCAGCGCGACCAGGACCGGCACGTCGAACTTCGCGTCGTGGGTCAGCACGCACACCGCGGTGCGGCGGTCGATCCGGCCGGCGGCCGCCTCCTTCTCGACGTAGCGGTGCGGCCAGTTGACCACCACCTCGTCCGCCGCCGGGAACCGTTGCTTGGTGGCGAACACCGCTCGCGCGTCGCACACGGTGACCCGGAACCCCAGGAACGAGGCCTGCTCGGCGAGCGCCGCGGTGAAGTCCACGGCCCCGAAGATGACCAGCCGGGGCGGCGGCTGGAAGCTGGCGACGAAGACCTCCATCTCGTTGCCCATCCGCTCCCCGCGCGGCCCGTAGTGCATCACCCGGCTCACTCCGGAGGCCAGCACTCCACGGACGTCCTCGACGATGGCATGGTCGGCGAACCCGGTGCCGAGGCTGCCCTCGTGGTCGTCCGGCTGGACCACGACCTGGCGGCCGAGCCACTCCTGGTCGGGATGGGCCACCACCACCGCCCAGGCGACCGGCGCACCCGAGGCGACGTCCTGGGCCATCCGCTCCAACATCTCGGCGCGGCTGGGGTCGAGGCGCTGGAGGAAGATGGTCAGCGTCCCGCCGCAGGTCAGTCCGACCGCGAACGCGTCGGCATCGGAGTAGCCGAACTCCTGGACCACGGCGACACCGTCGGCGAGCACCTGCTGGCCGATCTCGTAGACGGCTCCCTCCACACAGCCACCGGACACCGAGCCGAGCACGGTGCCGTCGGCCATGACCAGCATCGAGGCACCGGGGTCGCGCGGAGAGGAGCCCCGCGCGGCGACGACGGTGGCCAGGGCCACCGACTCACCGGCACGCAGCCGCTCAAGGACATCGGGCAGTAGGTCGAACATCGGCCAGCACCTCCATCAACTCCTCGAAGGCGGCGAAGGTGTGCCCCGCCACCAGGCGATCGACATAGGGAAGAACCGCGGCCATCCCGGCCTGGATCGGCTGGAAGCCGGCCTTGCCGCGATGGGGGTTGACCCACACGGTCGCGTGCGCGAGCCGGCGCAGCCGCCGCATCTGCTCGGCCAGCAGCGCCGGGTCCCCGCGCTCCCAGCCGTCGCTGGACACGACCACCACCGCGCCCCGGGCGAGCCCCGGCCGGCCCCAGCGGTCGACGAAGGCCTCCAGCACCTCGCCCAGCCGAGTGCCCCCCGACCAGTCCGGGATCGTCTCGGCGGCGGCACGCAGCGCCCGTTCGGAGTCGCGGAACCGCAGCGCGCGGGTGACCCGGGTCAGCCGGGTGCCCATGGTGAAGACCTCGACCCTGCCCGGCGCCGCCAGGCCGGCCCAGTGGGACAGTCGGAGCATGTGGTCGGCGTACGGCGCCATCGAGCCGGAGACGTCGAGGAGGAAGACCAGCCGCCGCGGCTTGGACCGGCGGCGCTGGAACCTCAGCGTCGCCGGCTCGCCACCGCGCCGGAGCTGCTCGCGGACCATCGCGGCCACGTCGATCCGTCCGCGGTGGTGCCGCTGCCGTCGGCGGACCTTGCGCATCGGCAGGCGGACCCGGAGGGTCGCGAACAGCTGCGCGACCCGGCGGCTCTCCAGCGCGCTCAGCTCGGCGAGGTCGCGATGTCGCAGCACCTCGGTCGCCGAGGCCTGAAGCGCCAGCTCCTCGACGTCGGCGCCCTCGGCGCTGTCGGCCCCCATGCCCGCCGGAGTGGCCAGGACCACCGGCTCCGAGGCCGACAGCCGGGCGACGTCCGCGGCGCCGAACCAGGCGGCGAAGAGCCGCTCGTAGACGGCCAGGTCGTCGGGCGAGGAGCACAGCGTGGCCCGGCCCGCCCAGTAGACGTCGTCGCGCCGCAGCGGGTCGAGGGCGTCGAGGGCGGCGGCGAACTCCTCGGTCCGGGGCGCGGTGACCCCGGCGCGCCGCAGGGCCTGGCTGAACCCGACGATGCCGTCGAGCACGTCAGCCGGCGCGGCGCTCATCTCAGCTCCCGAGCCGTTCCGGGAGAACGGTCCGCAGGTAGGCGGTGTCCTCCCGGTACTTGCTCAGCGCGCCGAGGGTCATCGTGGCGGACGCGAGATCCAGGTCGTCGCGGCCGAGCTCGTGGACCGCGCGCGCCCAGTCGATCGTCTCGGCCACA
>CAZTHV010000112.1:0-3838 GCA_964613165.1 uncultured Marmoricola sp. | reverse complement strand
ACGCACCGGCGATACCGGCCGCGACCGCGAGGCCGATCGTCTCGGCCACACCGGGCAGCTTGATCAGCCGGTGCTCGGCGCGCAGCCACTGGACCGTCTCGGCCACCCGCCGGGTCAGCCGCTCGCTGACCTCCGGCAGGCGGGTCCGGACGATGTGGATCTCCCGGTCCAGATCCGGGTGGTCGATCCAGTGGTAGAGACAGCGCCGCTTGAGCGCGTCGTGCACGTCGCGGGTGCGGTTGGAGGTGAGCACGACGACAGGCGGCACCGCGGCTCGAATCGTGCCCAGCTCCGGGATGGAGACCTGGTACGCCGAGAGCACCTCCAGCAAGAACGCCTCGAACTCGTCGTCGGCCCGGTCGACCTCGTCGATCAGCAGTACCGCAGGACTCTCCTGCAGCGCGCGCAGGATCGGGCGGGCGAGCAGGAACCGCTCGCTGTACAGCACGCCCTCGGTCTCGGTCGTCTCCACCACGGAGCCGGCCGCCTCCAGCGTCCGCAGGTGCAGGATCTGCCGGGCGAAGTCCCAGTCGTAGAGCGCCTGCTGGGCGTCGATGCCCTCGTAGCACTGCAGCCGGATGAGCGGGACGTCCAGGGCCTCGGCCAGCGCGACCGCCAGCGCCGTCTTGCCCGTGCCCGGCTCGCCCTCCACCAGGAGCGGGCGCTGCAGGGTGATCGCCAGGTAGCCGACCGTGGCCAGGCCGTCGTCGGCGATGTACCCGGTCCCCTCCAGGAGAGCGGCGAGCCCCGCGGGCGTGGAGACATCCTTCATGACATGCAGCCTAGGACGTGGGGGTCACGAACCGGGTGGCTCGACCTCGTCCAGCCAGGCCCGGACCGACTCGTCGTGCTGACCCAGTGCAGGCGGCGCGCCGACCTCCGGACTGGCTCCGCCGAACGGATTGTCGTCGAAGCGGATCACCGGACCGGGGATCTGCAACCGTCCCTTGGTGGCGTGGTCGACCTCCACGAGCAGGCTCTGGGACCTGACCTGCTCCCACTCGTAGACCTCCTGCAGGTTGCGCACCTTGCCCGAGGGGATGCCGGCGCCGGAGAGCAGCTCCAGCCAGTGCTCGGCGGGCCGCGTCGCGAAGATGCCGTCGAGCACCTCGATGAGCTCCTCGCGGTGCGCCACCCGGTCGCCGTTGGTGGCGAACCGGGGCTCGCCCGGATCCAGCCCGAGCACGGGCGCCAGCTTCTGCCACAGCATCTCCGAGCCGCAGGAGAGCTGGATCGGCGCGGTGCCGGTGTGGAACAGGCCGTACGGCGCGATCGAGGGGTGATGTGCCCCGGACAGGCCGGGAAGGTCACCGGCGATGGTCCACCGGGTGCCCTGGAAGGCGTGGATGCCCACGATGCCGGCGATCAGGGAGGTACGGACGACGCGACCGCGGCCGGTCCGCTCCCGCTCCAGCAGCGCGGCCAGCACGCCGAAGGCGCCGTTCATCCCGGCCAGCAGGTCGGCGATCGGCACCCCGACCTTGGTCGGCTCGGAGATGCCGGTCAGGCTCATCAGGCCGGCCTCGCCCTGTGCGATCTGGTCGTAGCCGGCGCGGTGCGCCTCGGGGCCGTCGTGGCCGAACCCGGTGATGGACAGGACCACCAGGCCCGGGTTCAGCTCGTGCAGCCGCTCGACGCTGAAGCCGAGACGGTCCAGCACGCCGACCCGAAAGTTCTCGACCAGCACGTCGGCGCGACGTACCAGCCGGGCCAGCACGTCCGCGTCGGCCTCGTCCTTGAGGTTCAGGACGATGGACTCCTTGTTGCGGTTGGCCGACATGAAGTACGTCGACTCGCGCTCGGTGCCCTCGCCGAGGAAGGGCGGACCCCAGCCGCGGCTGTCGTCGCCGCCGCCAGGGGTCTCCACCTTGATCACCCGGGCGCCCATGTCGCCGAGCATCATGGCCGCCTGCGGGCCCGCCAGGGCCCGGCTGAGGTCGAGGACCAGAAGTCCCGACAACAGCCCGGCGCCGGCAGACTCCCGGGCAGGATCCGCGTCGTGCTGCGCGGTCACGTCAGCTCAGGTCGACGATCGCCGCGACCGGGCCGCCACCCTCGGGGCCCTGGTGCGCCGCTGAGACGGAGACGAACACGGCCGGGTCACCGCTCACCGACGCGGCCACGCCACCGACGGCCGCCTTGATCTGGCGGTGCCAGTGGACGTCGGAGTCGTCGAGCATCGCGTTGCGGCGCCCACGGACCATGCCGTCCTGACTGGCCTCGCACTTGAGGAACAGGTTGACCAGTCGGCCCTCGAGATCCTCGGTCCGCGGCCGCTCGGGCAGCTCCAGACCGGTGTCGCGGATCGCGTCCCAGATGCCGTCGGCGTCCAGGGCGTCCTTCATCACGGAGTGACCGATGCGGTACTTGCCACCGACGCCGCGGACGTTGCCGACCACGACGACCTGGGCCTGGTCGAGCTCGACCCCGGAGGAGCAGGAGGCGACCGCAGAGTAGAGCTCGCGGTCGTTCAACACGTCTGCGTCGGTGGGCATCTCGATCTCGCCCAGCGCCACGGCGATGCCGAGCGCGGTCACGCCGTTGGAGAGGTCCATCGACTCGAGCGTGTGCTCGGTCCACACGCTCTTGCCGCGGCTCTTGGCGTCGCGGATGGTGTGGATGGTGAGCAGTGGGGTCTTGGTCTGGACGTAGTGGACGTCGGCGGGGTCGGTGATGCCGGCCTCGGCCATGGCGGCCTTCACCGCGTCGGCGACCTTGGTGACCATCGCGACGTACCCGATCTCCTCGGGCAGGATCTGCTCGCTCATCGCGAAGCCGACGCTGATCCGGGGCTCGTCGGTCTTGACCGTCTTCTCCTCCGGCAGGGTGGCGAAGATAGTGGCGTGCGGGCTGATCACCCCATCGGTGCCGCCGGACCAGACGATCGGGATCTGGCCGACGTCCTCCTTGGAGCGGGTGCCCTTGGTCTGGATCACCTCGCGGAAGGCGCGGTCGGCGATGATCCGGGTGTAGTCGTTGACGCCGCCGTTGCCCTCGGTCTTGCCGATGATGGCGATGATGCGGTCGGCCTCGAAGACGCCCTCGTCGATGAGCTTGGCCAGCTCACTGGCGTCGGCGACGGAGTGGATCGGAACCTTGCGGACTTCAATGGCAGGTGGCACGGGGAGTGTCCTTTCTAGATGGGCGAGCGTGCGGACGAGCTGTCTGGTTCGGACCCGCGGTCGACGGGGAGCACGCGGGTGCCGGCCTCACCGGCGACCGCTGCCGCGATCGTGGCCAGTGAGGTGATCACCCCGGTGCCCTGACCGCTCTCGGCGAAACGGGTGACCGCCTCCACCTTGGGTCCCATGGAGCCGGTGGCGAAGCGCTGCTCCTCGGCGATGCGGCGCATCTCGGCCGCGGTGACCGCGCCGATCGGGTGGGCGGAGTCCGTCCCCCAGCCGGCGACCACTGCGTCGACGTCGGTGGAGATGACCAGGACGTCGGCGCGGACCTGGGCGGCGATCAGCGAGGCGGTGAGGTCCTTGTCGATGACCGCCTCGACGCCGCGGTAGGCGCGCGAGGACCCGGACTCGTCGCGGACGGTGGGGATTCCGCCGCCACCCGAGCAGACCACCACGAAGCCGGCTCCCATCAGCCGGTCCGCGCTCTCGGAGTCCAGGCAGTCGAGGGGCTGCGGCGAGGCCACCACGCGGCGCCAGCCGCGGTCGGGCACCTCGACGAAGACCTGCCCGCGGGCGATCAGCGGCGCGGCCTCCTCGCCACTGAGGTAGCGGCCGATCGGCTTGGTCGGGTTGGCGAACCCCGGGTCGTCGCCGTCGACGAGCGTGCGCGGCGTCGACCGCCGAGTGGCGGCCCTGGTCTCGCGCACGCTCGT
>CAZTHV010000111.1:8742-9696 GCA_964613165.1 uncultured Marmoricola sp. | reverse complement strand
GCCCACTCCGGCACGCATGTGGTCCACGCGGCCCTGCGCGAGGTGCTCGGCCCGACGGCGCTGCAGTCAGGCTCCTACAACCGGCCCGGCTACCTGCGCCTGGACTATGGCTGGACCCAGGCGCTGACCCCCGAGCAGTACACCGACATCGAGCGGGTCGCCAACGATGCGCTGCGCCAGGACCTGGCCGTCTCCGCCGACTACATGACCCTGTCCCAGGCCCGCGAGGAGGGCGCGCTCGCGCTCTTCGGCGAGACCTACGACGACCGACAAGTCCGGGTCGTCGAGATCGGCGGACCGTGGTCGCGAGAGCTGTGCGGTGGCACGCATGTGTCCCGCTCCTCGCAGATCGGCACCGTGGTGCTGACCTCGGAGTCCTCGGTCGGCTCCGGCAGTCGCCGGGTCGAGGCGCTGGTCGGCCTCGAAGGCTTCGCCTACCTCGCTCACGAGCGCGATCTGGTCTCGCAGCTCACCGGTCTGCTCAAGGTCCAGCCCGATCAGCTCCGCGGTCGCGTGGAGGACATCGTCGACCGGCTCCGGTCCGCCGAGAAGGAGCTGGAGCGCCTGCGGGTCCAGCAGCTGCTGGCCGGAGCGGCGGATCTCGCGGCCGGCGCCGAGGACCTCGACGGCACCCTGCTGGTGACCCAGGTGGTCCAGGGCGCGGGTGGCGGAGACACCCGGGCACTGGCGCTGGACGTGCGCGGCCGGCTGCCGGGCGACCGCCCCGGTGCGGTGGTCGTGATCGGCGTCCAGGACGGCAAGCCGGCGGTCGTCGCCGCCGTCAACGAGGCCGGCCGCGGGGGCGGACTCTCCGCCAACGCCCTCGTGCGCGCCGCCGCGGTCGTGCTCGGGGGCAAGGGCGGCGGCAAGGACGACGTCGCCCAGGGCGGGGGGTCGGACGGCGAGCACCTCGGCGCGCGCTGCGGCCAGGGCCTGGTCGGCCTGGCTCGCGTC
>CAZTHV010000111.1:4850-8732 GCA_964613165.1 uncultured Marmoricola sp. | reverse complement strand
CCAGGCCCTGGCCGCAGCGCGCGCCGAGGTGCTCGCCGTCCGGGGGTGAGCCGCAGCATGGACCACGAGCCACCCGACCCCGTCCCGCACGGCGTACGTCTCGGGATCGATCCCGGCGACGCCCGGATCGGCGTCGCCAGCAGCGACCCGTCCGGGATCCTGGCCACCCCGGTCGAGACGGTGACACGTGGCGAGGGTGACTTTGACCGGATCGGCACACTGGTCAGCGAGCATGGCGCGGTCCTGGTGTACGTCGGGCTGCCTCGCTCGCTCTCCGGCGGAGAAGGCCCATCGGCCGGTAGGGTGCGAGCGTTTGCCGGTGACCTGGCCGGCCGGATCGCTCCGGTCCCGGTCCGGCTCGTCGACGAACGGTTGAGCACGGTGACCGCCGAGGGGGTCCTTCGCGACCGGGGCAGGAAGGGCCGGAAGCGGCGCGCGGTGGTCGACCAGGCAGCGGCGGTGGTGATCCTTCAGGCGGCGCTCGACACCGAGCGCGGCCGCGGGCGGCTCGCCGGCGAGCCCGTCGCAGCCGAGCCGGCCGGCGACAGACCCGTCATTGACAGGCCCGTCATTGACGAACAGGGTGCCAACGAATCGACAGGGGATGACCAGTGAGCGAGGACGCCGGGTCTGACACCGAGTACGAGCTCGGACCCGATCTCGGGACCCGCGCCGGGTCTGACGCTGTGCCCGACGTGAGGCCCGACGGTGCGCCTGACGCCGCACCTGACTTTGGCCCCGACGCGGTACCCGGCTTCGAGCCCGACCTGCCCTTCGCGACGGAGCCCCGGCCGGCCGGGCACCGTCGCGCACAGGGACGGGCCCAAGGACGAGCCCAAGGACGAGCACCGCGACGAGCCGAACGGCCACGACGGCGGCCGAGCGGCTGTCTGGCGCTGATCGTCGCCCTGGCGGTTCTGGGCGGCGCGGCGTGGTTCGGCGGCACCTGGGCCTATGACCGGCTGGAGTCCGCCCTGGCCGACGCCCCGGACTACCCCGGACCGGGCTCCGGGTCGGTGCTCATCCAGGTCGAGCAGGGCGCCACCTCGACGGCGATCGGCCGCGCGCTGAAGCAGGCCGATGTCGTCAAGAGCGTCGACGCCTTCACCGCCGCGGCCGTCGCCAACCCGCAGTCGCGCAGCATTCAGGTCGGCTACTACGAGCTGAAGCACCAGATGAAGGCCGCCGACGCGCTCGAGGTGCTGGTCGACCCGAAGAACCTGGTGCAGGCCAAGGTCACCATCCCCGAGGGCTCCCGGGTCAAGGACGTCGTCCGGATCGTCTCGGGCAAGACCGAGATCACCGCCAAGCAGCTCCGCGCCGCGCTCGGCCAGCCACAGCTGATCGGCCTGCCGCCGGAGGCGGGCGGCGAGCCGGAGGGCTACCTCTACCCGGCGACGTACGCCGTGGTGCCGGGGCAGACCGCCGAGGAGCTGCTGGGACAGATGGTGGCCAAGACCAAGGCGGTCGAGACCGAGCTGGACATCGCCGCCCGGGCCAAGGCGCTGGGCTACACACCGCAGCAGATGATGACCATGGCGAGCATCCTGGAGTACGAAGGCAGCCGCTCGGCCGACCTGCCCAAGATCGCCCGGGTCTTCTACAACCGCCTCGACAAGGGCATGGCACTCCAGTCGGACGCGACCGTCGCCTACGCCAACAAGCTGTCCGGGACGGTCTGGACGACGCAGGCCCAGCGGGAGAACCCCTCGCCCTACAACACCTACGTGCACACCGGACTGCCCCCCGGCCCGATCGGCTCGCCGGGGGAGAAGACCCTGGAGGCGGCGCTGAACCCGGCGTCCGGCGACTGGCTCTTCTTCGTCCCGGTGAACCTCGAGACCGGCGAGACCGCGTTCGCGGCGACCTTCGCCGAGCATCAGGGCAACGTCGCCAAGCTGAGGGCCTGGTGCCGGGCCACGGACTCTCCGAATTGCGACTGATGAGCGACCCGGCTCCCGCCAGGCCGCCCGTGGGGCGCTCGAGCAGGCAGTGCGCGGTTCTCGGGTCGCCGATCCGGCACTCGCTGTCACCGGCGCTGCACCGGGCGGCGTACGACGCGCTCGGGCTGGACTGGAGCTATCAGGCGGTCGAGGTGGACGAGGCCGGCCTGCCGGGCTTCCTGGCCGGGCTGGACGAGACCTGGCGTGGCCTCTCGCTGACCATGCCGTTGAAGCGGACGGTGATGCCGCTGCTCGACGACCTCGACGAGTGGGCCCGGCTCTCCGGTGCCGCCAACACGGTCGTGCTCCAGGACGGCCGCCGCTCCGGCGCCAACACCGACATCCCGGGGGCCGTTGCCGCACTGCGCGAGCGGACCGAGCGGGAGATCCGCGACGTGGTCGTCCTCGGCGGCGGCGCGACCGCCGCCTCGACGCTGATCGCCGCCGCCAGCATCGGCGCCACCTCGGGCCGGCTTCTGGTGCGGGACCCGACCCGGGCCGACGAGACGGTCACGGCGGTGGCACAGGCCACCGGCGCGACCGGTGAGCCGATGCGACTCAGCGTCGGTTTGCTCGGCGACTCGCTCGGTGAACCCGATCTGCTGGTCTCGACCGTCCCGGCCGCGGCGCAGAGCGACGCGATCGTGGCGGACAGCGCCAGGGCCGCGATCGTCTTCGAGGTCGTCTACGATCCCTGGCCGACCCCGCTGGCCCGAGCGGCTGCCGCGCGCGGGCAGGTACTGGTCTCCGGACTCGACCTGCTGGTCCACCAGGCGGCCCTCCAGGTGGACCTGATGACCGGGCAGGCCAGCCCCGTGGGGGCCATGCGGGCCGCCGGCGAGCGCGCCCTGGCAGAGCGGTCGCGATGAGTCCGCTGGCCATGGTGGTCGGCGCCGCCTCGGGGCTGCTGGGCGGCTGGGCGGTGCCGGCGCTGATCGCCCGGATCCCCGAGCCCGAGGCGGCGGAGCGACCGGACGAGGCGCTCGAGACGGCCCCCGACGCTGGGTTTGACACTGGCCAGGACGCCGGGCACCACGCTGGGCACGACTCCGGGCCCAAGAGTGCGCACCGGACCGGGTCCACCGGCGCCGCGGACTCCGCCCGAGCGTCCAGGCCCGGTCTTCCGCCACCGCCTCCCAAGGAGCCGTACGCCGTGATCGCGGCCATCCCGGGGCTGGGCTGGCGCGCCGCCGCGGCGTCGGCGGTCGCGGGTGGTCTCCTCGGCTGGTCGCTGGGCTGGTCGTGGGCCCTGCTGGTGTGGCTGCCACTGGTGCCGATCGGGGTCGCACTGGCGGTGGTCGACTGGCGGACCACACTGCTGCCTACCCGGGTCATCGCGCCGACGTACGCGCTGGTGGTCACCACGACGCTGGTCGCTTCCGTGATGGAGGGCGATCGCGACATCGTGATCCACGCGGCGATCGGCTGGGCGGTGATGGGCGGCGCCTTCTTCCTGCTGTGGCTCCTCTACCCGAGGGGGCTCGGCTACGGCGACGTCCGGCTCTCCGGTGTGCTCGGCATCGCCCTGGGCCAGCTCGGCTGGCCGGAGCTGCTGACCGGCCTGTACACCGGGTTCCTGTTCGGTGGCATCAGCGGTGCCGTCCTCGCCGCGCTGCGCCTGGTCGATCGCAGGCGGCTTCCCTTCGGGCCCTTCCTGCTGCTGGGCGCCCTGGCCGGCGTACTGGCCGGGCCGGCGCTCGGCTCCTGGTGGCGAGGTCTCGGGTACTGACGGCCCGCGCGGCGGTAGGACCCCCGCGTGGGAGACTGGCGCCCATGCTCCGCTGGCTCACTGCGGGCGAGTCCCACGGCCCCTCGCTCGTCGCAATCCTCGAAGGCCTGCCGGCCCACGTCCGGATCACCTCCGTCGATGTCGCCGACGCCCTGGCGCGCCGCCGGCTCGGCTACGGCCGTGGCGCCCGGATGAAGTTCGAGCAGGACG
>CAZTHV010000111.1:4371-4840 GCA_964613165.1 uncultured Marmoricola sp. | reverse complement strand
TGACCTTCCTCGGCGGCGTGCGCCACGGTGAGACCCAGGGCGGCCCCGTCGCCGTCCAGGTCGGCAACACCGAGTGGCCCAAGTGGGAGAAGGTGATGTCTCCCGATCCCGTCGACCCGGCGGAGCTGGAGGGGTCGGCCCGCAACGCCCCGCTGACCCGTCCGCGACCCGGTCACGCCGACCTGGTCGGCATGCAGAAGTACGACTTCGCCGAGGCCCGTCCGATCCTCGAGCGCGCCTCCGCGCGTGAGACCGCTGCCCGGGTGGCGCTCGGCCGGGTCGCCTCGGCCTTCCTGGAGCAGGCCACCGGTGTGCGCCTGGTCTCCCATGTCGTGGAGCTCGGCGGCGTGCCCGCGCCGGCCGGCTCCGTGCCGTCGCCCGACGACGTCGCCCGCCTCGACGCCGACCCGGTGCGCTGTCTCGATCCCGACGCTGCCAAGGCCATGGTCGAGCGGATCGACAAGGCGCA
>CAZTHV010000111.1:0-4361 GCA_964613165.1 uncultured Marmoricola sp. | reverse complement strand
AGGCGCATGACGACCGCGACACCCTCGGCGGCGTCGTCGATGTCGTCGTCCACGGCCTGCCGCCGGGCCTCGGATCGCACGTGCACTGGGACCGCCGCCTCGACGGCCGGCTGGCCGGCGCCCTGATGGGCATCCAGGCGATCAAGGGCGTCGAGGTCGGCGACGGCTTCGACCTCGCCGCGACCCCGGGCTCACTGGCCCACGACGAGATCGAGTCCGGTCCCGACGGGCTGCGGCGCACCTCCGGCCGCTCCGGCGGGACCGAGGGCGGCATGTCCACCGGCGAGGTCCTGCGGGTGCGGGCTGCGATGAAGCCCATCGCCACCGTGCCGCGGGCGCTGCGCACCGTGGACGTCGCCACCGGCGAGGCGGCCGTGGCGCACCATCAGCGCTCGGACGTCTGCGCGGTCCCGGCGGCCGCGATCGTGGCCGAGGCGATGGTGGCGCTGGTGCTGGCGGACGCGGTGCTGGAGAAGTTCGGGGGCGACTCGGTCGCCGAGACCCGGCGCAACGCCGAGAGCTACCTGGACACGCTGAGGTTCCGGTGACTCCCCGGGCCGTCCTGGTCGGCTCGATGGGTGCGGGCAAGACGACCGTCGGACGGCTGCTCGCCGCCCGCCTCGGCGTCGGCTTCCTGGACACCGACGAGGAGATCGAGCGGACCGCCGGCAAGCCGGTTGCGGACATCTTCGTAGAGGACGGCGAGCCGGCCTTCCGGGCGCAGGAGCGCGACGCGGTCGCCGCCGCGGTGGCCGGCCACGACGGCGTACTGGCCCTCGGCGGCGGCGCGATCCTCGACGAGGGCACCCGACGGCTGCTGGCCGGGCACCAGGTGATCTTCTTGAAGGTCGGCCTCAGCGACGCCGCCGAGCGGGTCGGCCTCGGGGTCTCCCGGCCGCTGCTGCTGGGCAACGTGCGGGGCCAGATCAAGAGACTCCTCGACGAGCGCACCCCGGTCTACGAGTCGGTTGCCCGGCACGTGGTCGGGACCGACGGTCGCACGCCGGCGGAGATCGCCGAGGAGATCCTCGGACTGCTGGGCGGCCAGCCGGGCGAGGCGCTGCCGGACGAGGCTCTGCTTGACGAGGTTCAGCCGGGCGATGCTCTGCCGGACGACGGGCCCACCAGCGTGATCCGGGTCGCCGGCGCGGCGCCGTACGACGTCGTGGTCGGCCACGGCGTGCTGGACCACGTGGCGTCGATCCTGGGGGAGTCGGCACAGCGGGTGGCACTGGTCCACGCCGAGCCGCTGGCCGGCATCGCCGAGCGGGTGGCGGACGGGCTCGCCGCCTACGAGGTGCTGCGCGTCCCGCTGCCCGACGGCGAGGCGGCCAAGACCGGCGCGGTCGCGATCGAGGCCTGGGAGGCGCTGGGCGCGGCCGGGTTCACCCGCTCCGACGTCGTGGTCACCGTCGGCGGCGGCGCGACCACGGACATGGGCGGGTTCATCGCCGCCACCTGGCTCCGTGGCGTCCGCGTGGTGCACGTGCCCACCACGCTGCTGGCGATGGTGGACGCGGCGGTCGGCGGCAAGACCGGGATGAACACGGGCGCGGGCAAGAATCTGGTCGGCTCCTTCCACGAGCCTGCCGGGGTGGTCTGCGACCTCGACCTGCTCAGCACGCTCCCGTCAGCCGAACTGGTCGCCGGACTCGGTGAGGTGGTCAAGTGCGGCTTCATCGCCGATCCGGAGATCCTGACGGTCGTCGACCGCGACCCGGCGGCCGTGCTCGACCCGGCATCGCCGGCTCTGCGCGAGGTCGTCGAGCGGGCGATCGCGGTCAAGGCCGCGGTCGTCGCCGCGGATCTCAAGGAGACCGGTGGCGCCGACGGCCACCCCGGCCGCGAGGTGCTCAATTACGGACACACGATGGCGCACGCCGTCGAGAAGAGCACCTCCTACGCCGTCCGCCACGGCGAGGCGGTCGCGCTCGGCATGGTCTACGTCGCCGAGCTGGCGCGACGTGCCGGTCTCATCGACGACGAGCTGGCGAGCCGGCACGAGCGAGCGCTGGCCTCGGTCGGGCTGCCGGTGCGCTGGGACGGTGGCTCTTCCGGAGCCACCTTCGACGACCTGGTGGGCGTCATGCGGGTGGACAAGAAGTCGCGTGGCTCGATGCTGCGCTTCGTGGTCCTGCACGGTCTGGCCCGGCCGGCGATCCTGGCGGACCCACCGGAGGCCCTGCTCCGCGAGGCCTGGGAGCACCTGAGGAGTGCATCGTGAAAGTTCTGGTGCTCAACGGGCCCAATCTGGGCCGCCTCGGCCGCCGGCAGCCGGAGATCTACGGCTACACGACGTACGACGAGCTGATCGGCCTGTGCCACGGCTGGGGCGCCGACCTCGGCCTGGCCGTCGAGGTCCGGCAGACCAACCACGAGGGCGAGCTGCTGGACTGGCTCAACACCGCCGCCGATCAGGAGACGCCGGTCGTTCTCAACGCCGGCGCCTGGACGCACTACTCGTGGGCGCTCTACGACGCCTGCGCCCAGCTGGTCGCCCCGCTGGTCGAGGTGCACCTCTCCGACCCCGAGCAGCGGCCCGAGGAGTTCCGGCACACCTCGGTCGTCACGCCGCACGCGATGACCGTGATCGCCGGCTACGGCATCGACGGCTACCGGATGGCGCTGGAGCACCTGGCCGCTACCTCCTCTTCTTCGGCTTCTTGATCTTGACTGCCTTGCTGGTCGAGGAGGATGAGCCGACGCCGGGGTTGGTGCCGGTCACCCGCACCGAGATCTTCTCGCCGCGGTCGGACTCGCACTAGCAGCCCGGCAGCACACGCTCGTCCGGCTGCGGTTCCGGGCCGGCGACGTCGGGGACTACACTGGCCCGGCGCCCGCGCTGCGGGCGTTTCTCATGGACCGACGACGAACAGGGCTCACCCGCGCATGGCAACCACGAACGACCTCAAGAACGGCATGGTGCTCAACATCGACGGACAGCTGTGGTCCGTGGTGGAGTTCCAGCACGTCAAGCCTGGCAAGGGCCCCGCGTTCGTGCGCACCAAGCTGCGCAACGTCGAGTCGGGCAAGAACGTCGACAAGACCTTCAACGCCGGCACCAAGGTCGAGACCGCCACCGTCGACCGGCGCACGATGCAGTACCTCTACAACGACGGCACCAGCTACGTCTTCATGGACACCGGCACCTACGACCAGGTCGAGGTCGGGCCGGAGATCGTCGGCGATGCCGCGAACTTCATGCTGGAGAATCAGGAGGCGATCGTCGCCACCAACGAGGGCCGGGTGCTCTTCATCGAGCTGCCCGCCTCCGTGGAGCTGGAGATCACCTTCACCGAGCCCGGCCTCGCCGGCGACTCCGCGACCGGCCGGACCAAGCCGGCGACCCTGGAGACCGGACACGAGATCCAGGTCCCGCTCTTCATCAACCAGGGGGAGCGGGTCAAGGTCGACACCCGGGACTCCTCCTACCTCGGTCGCGTCAAGAGCTGACCGGGTGAGCGCACGCTCCAAGGCACGCAAGCGCGCCCTCGACATCGTCTTCGCGGCGGAGGCACGGGGCACGTCTCCCCAGGCTCTGCTCGAGGAGCAGGTTGCCTCTGGGCAGGCCCCGGCCAACGACTACACCGTGGCGCTGGTGCTCGGCGCCGGCGAGCGCCTGGAGCGCCTGGACGAGCTGATCGCGACCTACGCCCAGGGCTGGTCGCTGGCCCGCCTCCCCGCCGTCGACCGCAACGTGCTGCGCCTCGGCATCTTCGAGCTGCTCTACGTCGACGAGGTGCCGGACGCGGTGGCGATCAGCGAAGCGGTCAACCTTGCCCGCGACCTCTCCACCGACGAGTCGCCTGCCTTCGTCAACGGCGTCCTCGGCGCCGTGGCGCGGGACAGGAAGCAGCTGGTCTGACGCCGCTCAGGCGGGTGGCTCGACCCGGCAGGCCGGAGTGCCGCCGGGGAGGCGGTGTCGGTGGCGGGCCATCACCGGATAGAGCGCCGCGGCTGCCCGGCGTAGGCCGGGCAGGTGCAGGACGCGGCCGGCCAGGGCCTTGAGACCGCCCGCGGTCACGAGCGCGTCCGCGATCGCGACCGCGCCCAGGGAGTGGATCCGGTCGTCGACCAGCCAGCCGACGAAGCTCGCCGCCTGCTCGGGCGTGGCGCCGACCGCGGCGAGATCGAGCTCCTGCCACGCGACCGGGTCGTCGCCGATCCAGTGCGCCGAGCGCGTGCAGAACCCGCAGTCGGCGTCGTAGATGATCCGTCCGGTAGGCACGGCCCCATTATCCGCCGCGGATCCTAGGTCTCACGTCCTGCGGGTGAATCTGACTTTGCCGTGCAGGGTGTCGGTGATCTGGTAGCGGTGGTCGTGGGCGAGGGTGTGGTGTCGGGGGCAGAGCATGATGCCG
>CAZTHV010000110.1:9145-9699 GCA_964613165.1 uncultured Marmoricola sp. | reverse complement strand
ATCAGCTCGTCCTCGTCGAGCGCGCCGGCGCGGAGGTCGATCTCGAAGCCGGCGTCTTCCAGCAGGGTGCGGGCAAGTGGGTGGGGGTTCTCCAGGAGCAGCGCTTTCACAGGGTGATTCTCCACTGTCCGCTCGCGGTACCGTCTGCCGGGTGAGCACAATGGGCAACGACGAGCGGCATTCCCATACCCTCGGGGGGCTCCTCGGCTTCCGCTTCGTCCACGCCAACGAGACCGAGGCCATGGTCGAGGCCCACCCGACCGAGGAGCACCGCAACATCAACGGCCTGATCCACGGCGGCTTCCTCGCGGCGCTGCTGGACACGACCACGGGCTGGGCGATCCACGCCCGGCTGCCGGAGGGCGCGTTCGCGCCGCACGTGCAGCTGAGCGTGCAGTACGCGTGCCTCGGCGCGCCGGCGCCGACGCAGTGCCCCAAGAACGGCTGGCAGCGTGTGGGCGGCGCGGCGGCGCCACTGTACGCCAGCGCGAGCAGCCAGGCGAACCTGGCGACGGTGCTGCTGTACGGAGCGCTCGGTGTGACGTTCTTCCTGA
>CAZTHV010000110.1:8173-9135 GCA_964613165.1 uncultured Marmoricola sp. | reverse complement strand
CCCGGGCCGGCGTGCTCGGCGTGCCGCTGGTGTGCCGGGCCACCGTCGTCGCCGTGGGGCGGCGCATCGGCTCCACGGAGGCGGTCATCACCCAGGGCGGAAAGGTCATCGCCCGCGGCTCGGGGACGCACGCGGTCCTGGCGCCTAGCCCAGGCTGATCTCCACCGGCCCCCCCGCGGGGTCCGCACGATCGAGGAGATCGGCGGGGATCCGGAAGACGCGTCCTGGCGCGGCGGGCCAGGGGACGCGGCGCCGGGCGATCGCCCGACCGTCCTGGCGGGCCCGCGCGACCGGCCACGTGACGAACGCGTCGGACCAGGTGAGCAGCCGGTCGCGTGCCGGAGCGGCGGCGGGGTCGTAGACCTGCGGCGCGATCCAGCGCAGCGGTGCTGCCACGGTGAGCTCCAGCCCCGACTGGGCCGTCCCACGGGCGAGCCACTCGTGGACGGCGGTAGCGACGTGAGTGCCGTCGAGGGCGGCCACGTCGGCCGTGTCCACCGGGTGCAACAGGTTGCCCGCGGCGAAGACGCCGGGCGCGCTGGTGCGCAGGGCGGTGTCGACCGCCGGCCCCAGCGTGCCGGGGTCGAGCCGCAGGCCGCCCGATCGGGCCAGCTCGTGGTCGGGGATCCAGTCGCCGGTCAGCACGACGGTGTCGCACGGGATGTCCCGGCGCTCGCCGGTGTCGAGATCGCGTACGACGACCGCCTCGACCTGCCCGCGCCCGTCGATGCGGACCACCTCGGTGCGGGTCAGCACGGGCACCCGCAGCGCCCCACGGCCGAAGAGCCGGAAGGCGGCGTAGGACTCACTGCGGTCGTACGTGGTCGTCATCGCGACGGTCCTGCAGCCCGCCTCGCGCAGGGTCAGCACCGCCGACCAGCTCACCAGCTCGCCGCCGACCACGACCGCGCGCCGGCCGACCTGCTGGTGGTGCAGGTGCACGAGGTTCTGCAGCTGGCCGG
>CAZTHV010000110.1:0-8163 GCA_964613165.1 uncultured Marmoricola sp. | reverse complement strand
AGGACGCCGGGTGGGCGGTCGCCCGGGATCAGCCGGGCCGGCCGCGGTCGCTCGCGGGCGCCGGTCGCCAGCACGATCGCGTCGGCGGAGATCCGCTGCCTGCCCTCGGGAGACGTCACCCAGACCTCCCGCTCGCCGGCCCAGTCGGTGACCATCGCCGACTCCAGCAGCTCCGCGCCGGCCTCGAGTGCTCGATCGCGCCAGACCTCGGCGTACGCCGGTCCGCGCATCACCCGGCGCAGGTCGCGCAGGCCGTAGCCGGTGTGGTCGCTGTGCCGGGGGATGCCACCCGTGCGCTGCTCCCGCTCGGCCACCAGCACGTCGCCGGGCTCGCTGCCCAGCGCCGTCGCCGCGGCCAGTCCGGAGGGCCCGCCGCCGACGATCAGCACGCGCACGTGCCGCTCCTCAGCCACCGGTCACCTCCCGGGGCCGTGCCTCCGCGGTCCGGGCTCCGGTCTCCAGGACCTCGCGCACGGCGGCACCGCAGAAGAAGCCCTGACATCGGCCGTTCATCGCCCGGGTTCGCCGACGCAGCCCGCCCAGGTCCGCCGGTGGCAGGTCGGCGGCGAGCGCGTCGCGCAGCTCGCCGGCGGTGACCCGCTCGCAGAAGCAGACGATCCGGCCGTAGGCGGAGTCCCGCTCGATCCGCTCGGCGTCCTGGTAAGGCCGCAGGCTCGCCTCGCCCAGGTTGGGCATCGTCGGGGGAGGGGGCAGGTCCGGGCGTGGATCCACGTCGAGCCCCGCGGCGGCCAGCATCCCGGTGACGTGCTCGGCGATCGCCATGCCGGCGGTCAGTCCGGTCGAGCGGATCCCGCCGACCAGCAGGTAGCGCTGCGCGGCATCCAGCTCGATGAGGTAGTCGCCGCGGTCGATGGCCGCGCGGAGGCCGCCGTACGCCGCGGTGACCTCCTCCTCCAGCAGTGCCGGCATCAATCCGCGTCCCTTGCCCAGCAGGAACTCGAAGCCGTCCTCGGAGGTGCCCGTCGCCCCGCGGTCGGTGAGGTCCTCGGCGGTTGGGCCGAGCATCACGTTGCCGTAGATCGTGGGGCTGATCAGCACGCCCTTGCCCTTGGATGAGGGCACCGGGAGCACGATCAGCGGCGCCAGCGGGCGCGCCAGCTTGTCGAAGACCAGCAGCTCGCCACGGCGCGGAGTCACGGTGAATCGGGAGTAGCCGAAGAGCGCGTCGAGGCGGTCGGCGCCGAGCCCGGCGGCGTTCACGATCCAGCGGGCCGCGACCGGTCCGCCCTCGGTCTCCAGGACGGTGACGCCGGCGCCGGGCTCGTCGCTCGTGCGCCGTCCGGTGACCCGGTGCCCGGTGAGCACCCGGGCGCCGCGGCGCTTGGCGTCCGTGGCCAGTGCCAGGTTGGTGGTCCAGGTGCAGATGATCGACTCGCCCGGCACCCGGAGCCCGCCGAGCGCCCCGGGACCCAGCCGCGGGACGCTGGCATAGACCTCGTCGGCCCCGACGAGCTCGCAGGCCCGGTAGCCGTTGGCCTCGGCCTTCTCCCTCAGCCCCGGCAGGGCGGCCAGCTCCTCGTCGGACCAGGCGACCAGCAGGGCGCCGGTGCGCTCCACGGGGATCCGGGTCCGACCGGCGTACTCGCCGAGCAGACCGTAGCCGCGCGCGACCAGGCGGGCCTCGAGCGTGCCGGGCTTGGCGTCGAAGCCGGTGTGCAGGATCGCGGTGTTGGCCTTGCTGGTGCCGTCCCCGACGTCCCCGCGCGCCTCGACGAGGGCCACCGAGAGGCTGCTCCCGGCCAGGTCGCGGGCGATCGCGGCGCCGACGATGCCGCCCCCGATCACCGCCACGTCGTAGGTCACGCCGGGTTCCCCTCTGGGCTCGTCCCCGGGCTTGTCTCTGGGCTCGTCCCTGGGCTCCCGTCCGCCAGCGAGGTCTCCAGGGCCCTGGTCCACCGGGCCAGATGCGCCTCTGCCCGGTCGGCGCTCCAGTGCGGGGTATAGCTCTGCTCGGCGGTCCAGGAGCCGACGATCTCGGCGACCTCGAGCCCGGGCTCCACCGCCAGCCGGGCCGCGGCCGCCGCCCCCAGCGCCGTCGCGTGCAGCCGGGGATAGAGCTCCACCGTGGTCTGGGCGAGGTCGGCCTGAGCCTGCATCAGGACCGCCGACCGGGTCAGGCCGCCGTCGACGCTGAGCACGCTGATCGTCGACCCCATGTCGCCCTCGACCGACCGCAGCAGGATCGCGACCTGGCTGGCAATGCCCTCGAGCACGGCTCGCACGAGCTGCCCGCGTCCGGTGGACAGGGTGAGCCCGTGCAGCGAGGCCGTCGCGTCGGACCGCCACCACGGCGCCGCCGCGCCCGCCAGCGTGGGAACGGCGAGCACTCCCTCGGCGTCGCCCGCTGCGACCTCGTCGAGGTCGGCCGCGCCGTCGATCACGCCGAGCTCGGTCAGCCAGCGGACGGCGGAGGCGGCCGTGTAGACCTGTCCGTCGACGCAGTACGGCGTCCGCCCACGCAGCCGCCAGGCCACCGAGGTGGTCAGGCCGGTGCTGGACCGGACCGCGGTCTCGCCCACATTGGCGAGGAGGAAGGCGCCGGTGCCGAACGTGCACTTGGCGGTGCCGGCCTCCAGGCAGGCCTGGGCGAGCAGCGCCGCCTGCTGATCGACGATCAGCCCGCAGACCGGCACCTCTTCGCCGAAGACCGAGGTGGTGCCCACGATCTCGTCGCAGGCCACGATGCCGGGAAGCTCCTCACCGGACAGCCCGAAGGCGTCGAGCAGGCCGGGGTCCCAGGCGACCTCGTCCAGAGCCAGGGTCAGTGAGCGGCTCGCGGTGGAGACGTCGGTGACGAAGGCGCCGCACAGCCGGTACGTCAGCCAGGTGTCGGTGGTGGTGACCACCCCGTCGGTGGTCCAGTTCTCGCGGATCCAGCGCATCTTGGGAGCCGAGAAGTACGGGTCGAGCACCAGCCCGGTGCGCGCGGCGATCTCCTCGGCCCGGTCCGCCAGTCGTTCGGTGACACTCCTGGCCCGGCCGTCCTGCCAGACCAGCGCCCGGGTGAGCGGCCGGCCGGTCGACCGATCCCACGCGAGCACCGTCTCCCCCTGGTTCGCCAGGGCTACCGCCGCGATCGGGACCCCGGCCTCGGCCGCCGCGCGGCGACCGGTGCTCAACACCGACTGCCACAGCGCCTCGGGGTCGACCTCGACGCCCTCGCCGGGGAGGTAGTCCGGCCGGACCGCCTCCTCGGCAAGGGAGAGGACCGTCCCGTCCTGGGCGACGACGATCGACTTGGTACCCGAGGTGCCCTGGTCGATGGCCAACACGGCACCGGCAGTGCCCCGTCCTCGGCCCACTCCTCGGCTCCTACTCGTTGTCGAGCTCGGCGTTGTCGAGCTCAGCGTCGATGGAGTGCATGTCGGGCATGGAGAGCCCGTGCACTCCCTTGCTGCTGAGCAGGTAGATCAAGTAGAGCGCGCCGACGGCCATCATCACCAGAACGTACTTCCAGGCATCGGCGAAGCTGGAGTCGCGGAACAGCGACAGCTCGAAGACCAGCCACACCACCGCGACCACGATCAGCGGCATCTCCCAGGCGCCGAGGTTGAACTTCGTGCTCGGCGGAAGCGACGTGCGCTTGACGATGTAGAGAGTGACTGTGCTGGCGTACATGACCGCCGGCAGCAGGGTGGCCGCGCCGAACAGCGTGAAGAGAACGTCCTGGTCGTGGGAGAAGACCGCGAGCACGACCTCGGCGAGGACCAGGAAGAACACCGTGGCGGCCAGCGGCGTACGGAAGGTCGGGTGGACCTTGCGCAGCACCTGCCAGCCCGGGAACCGCTGGTCGCGCGACATCGCCCAGGTCAGGCGTACGCCGGTGAGCATGATGACCAGCCCGCAGGCGAAGATCGCGATGCTGACCAGGACCAGTAGCAGCGTGCTGATGAACCCGCCCAGGGTGTCCTTGATGACGTCGGCGATCGGGGTGCCCGACTCGGCCAGGGCCACCGGGTCCTTGATCGCCAGCGTCACGGCGAGGATGAAGAGGAACCCGAGGCCGCCGGACGCGGCCACGGCCTGCCACATCGCCCGCGGCACCACGGTCTCCGGGTCGTTGGTCTCCTCGGCCAGGTTGGCGGCCGACTCGAAGCCGACGATGGTGAACGCGCCGAGCAGGAAGCCCAGCATCCATGGACCCGCGGAGGTCAGGTCGCCGAAGCTCCAGTAGCCCTCGGACGGGACGATGCCCTTGCTGGTCAGGTTGGAGAAGTCGCTCATCCCGCGGAAGGCGGCGACGATGAAGAGCAGCACGGTCAGCGCGATCATGCCGATCAGCTCCAGGCTGACCGCGGTGTTGTTGACCCGCTCGGTGGCCTTGGTCGAGAGAGCGATCAGCAGCGCCTGCACCGCGATGATCACGCCGGTCACGATCCAGCAGTTGGTCGCATTGCCCTCGAAGTCGAACAGCACCGGGAAGACGGTGGAGGCGACCGTGTAGTCCACGGCGACCACGACGATCGCCAGGAAGGAGAAGGAGATCCACCCCAGGATCCAGCCGAGCACCGGGTTGGCGAGCCGGGAGCACCATTGGTAGTGATAGCCGGTGACCGGGATCCGGGCGGCGAGCGCACCGAGCAGAAAGGCGACCGCCAGCTGACCGAACGTGGCGATCGGCCAGGTCCAGATCCCCATGGGACCGGAGGTGTTCAGCACCGATCCGAAGGTGGTGAAGATTCCGGTCGCGATCGACACGAACGCGAAGGCGACCGCGAACGAGGCGAACCTGCCGGTTCCCCGATCCATCTCCTGCTTGTAGCCGAACCGAGCCAGCTCCTGGACATCCTCGACGCCGTCGGACATCTCGCCTCCCTTGGTATAGACCATGTGACCTATACCACTTTGTATAGGCGCCGCCGCTACCCTGTCAAGAGTGCGAACCCGATCTGCCGGCAGTGATCACCCGATGCCCGCGCCCTCGGCGTACGTCCGCATCGCGGGCGAATTGCGCGACCGCATCATCGCCCAGAGCCTGGCTCCGCACACGCTGCTGCCGTCCGAGCGCGAGCTCGGCGAGCAGTACGCCGTGAGCCGGATGACCGCCCGGCATGCGCTGACGCTGCTGGAGAACGAGGGCTACATCTACCGCCGGCCACCGCGCGGCACCTTCGTCGCCGAGCCCCGGGTGGACTTCCGGATCGGCAGCTTCACCGACGAGATCGCCCGGATGGGACGCGAGCCGGGAGCCGAGGTGCTCTGGGCCGAGGACCGGCTGCCGACCGTCGCCGTGCAGCAGACGCTCGGCGTCGGGCCGGACGACGAGGTGCACGCGCTGCAGCGGCTGCGCCGCGCCGACGGCGAGCCGATCGCGATCGAGACCACCTACTACCCCGTGGCCCTCACACCCGGTCTCCTCGAGGAGGATCTCGGCGGCTCGCTGTGGGAGCTGCTCCGGGCCAAGTACGACATCGCCCCGGTGACGGCGACCGCCACCATCGAGTCGATCGTCATCGACGACGCCAGCTGCGCTCGGCTGAAGGTCCGGTCCGCCTCGCCGGGCATGCTGCTCACCCGGATCAGCCGGGACGAGTCCGGCCGGTGCGTCGAGTACGCCCGCGACATCTACCGCGCGGACCGGGCCCGCTTCCAGGTCGAGGCCACCCTGTCGGGCGAGCAGCAGGATCGCGCCGGGAGCAAGGGGTCGTGAGGACGGGAGCGCCACTGCGGTTGACCATGGTCCCAGGGCGGGTGGCGAGACCGGTCGTCACCACAGCTGGGTCAGCATCCAGCCGCCGCTGACGGCGGCGAGCGCGACCGCCACGCTCGCCAGCACGTTCAGCGTCGCCGCCAGGAGCGAGCCCTCCTCGATCAGCCGCACGGTCTCGAAGCCGAACGTGGAGAAGGTGGTCAGGGCGCCGCAGAGACCCGTCCCCACGAGCGCGAACAGCCAGTCCGGGCCGCCGGCCGCGACGCTGCCCGCGACCAGTCCCAGCACGAAGGAGCCCAGGACGTTGACCACGAACGTCCCCCAGGGGAAGACCGTGTCGTGCAGCGACTGGACCGCCAGGTCGGTGAGGTAGCGCGCCGGAGCGCCCACGATCGCGCCGGCGACGACGAGGAGCAGGGTCATCGCCGGCTCCGGAGCAGGCCGCGGGTGCCGAGGATCCCCAGGAAGACCGAGATCAGCCCGACCAGCAGGGTCGATCCGACGTAGCCGAGCGCGGCGAGAGGCCGGTCGTGTGCGATCAGGTCGCGGGTGTCGAGCATGTACGTCGAGAAGGTGGTGAAGCCGCCGAGGATCCCGACGCCCACGAACGGCCGTAGATAGCGACCGTCGGTGCCGAGATCGATCACCAGCACCATCAGCACGCCGATCAGCAGCGCGCCTGCGACGTTGACGATCCAGGTGCTCCAGGCGAAGGGGCCGGCATCGTGCGGAACCGCGAGCGAGGTGCCCCACCGGGCGAGTGAGCCCAGGGCACCGCCCGCCGCGATGACCAGCAGGACGTCCCAGCGCTCACGCAGCGTCCTGACGACGGGATGCGGTGGCGCCGGGCGGTCGGCCGCGGTGACGTCCGGGTCGACGATGCCGTCGAAGCCGGAGTTGTGCGGCTCCCGCGAGATGGACATGAAGACTCCTACCGTTGAAGGTAGGGACCGTTGGTGGCCGTGCCACGGTTCTGTTCGGCGAGCCCCTCCGCCGTCGGATCAGGCTATCGCACCGCCCGAGCCCCGGTGGCATCATGGCGCGGACCGAGGGAGGAGGGCCGATGCGGCGTACGGCGCGGTGGGTGCTGGTCGTCATGGTGGTCCTCACGACCGTGCTCCTGGGCACCTACATCGCCACGGCCGCGATGAGGATCCCGCCGCCCGCCGACCTGGTGCGGCTGGAGACCACGGCCCCGTCCCGGCAGGGGGATGTCTTCCCGGCGCGCACGGTGGCCGCTCCGGCGGATCCGTCGCCGCTGCGCTCCGCCGAGCGGTCGCTGCCGGCCGAGGTGCCGTGGGAGGGCGGACGCATCGGCGTGCAGCGCTTCCTGACGTCGACCGAGACCAACGCGTTCGTCGTGCTCCAGGACGGTGCGCTGGCCCACGAGTGGTACCGCGACGGCATCACCGCCAGCACCCGGATGTCGTCCTGGTCGGTCGCCAAGTCGCTGGTCTCGCTGCTGATCGGCCAGGCCGTCGGCCGCGGCGAGCTGAGCGAGGACGACCGGCTGGTCGACCTGGTTCCCGCCTTGCGTACCGGTGGCACGGCGTACGACGACATCACCGTGCGGGACCTGCTCGACATGACCGCTGGGGTCGACGTGTCCGAGAACTACAACGAGTACTGGCCGTTCACCGGGACCGCCCGTCTCTTCCTCACCACCGACCTGCCCGGATTCATCAAGAGCCACCGCGAGGTCACCTACCCCCCGGGCTCGCGCGGCGCCTACCTCAGCGTCAACACCGAGCTGCTCGGCATGGTCCTCGCGGAGGTGACCGGGAAGCCACTGAGCGCGCTGCTGTCGGAGGAGATCTGGCAGCCGGTCGGCGCCGAGCGGCCCGCGACCTGGAACCTCGACCGGGAGGGCGGCATCGAGAAGGCGTTCTGCTGCATCAACGCCACCGCTCGGGACTTCGCCCGGGTCGGCCAGCTCGTCCTGGACCGTGGCCGCGTCGGTGACCGGCAGGTCGTCCCCGAGGAGTGGATCACCCGGATCGCCACGCCCACCGAGCACCCGGTCGACGAGTGGGGCTACAGCGCGCAGTGGTGGCATCCCGCCGCCGGCCCCGACTTCTCCGCCATCGGCATCTACGGGCAGTACGTCTACGTCAACCCCGCCACCCGCACCGTGATCGTCAAGTTCAGCGACTACGGCACCGAGCAGGACGAGCTGGCCACCTTCCTCGCCATGCGCTCCATCGCCGAGCGTCTGAAGTCCTGACCGGATGGCATCGGGTGAACGTGGGATTCGAACCCGGCTTGGAGGCAGGGTGCGGTGCTCGCGAGTCTGTGTGGCGGAGGATGCGGGATTCGAACCCGCGAGGGCGTTAACCCAACCCGCTTTCCAAGCGAGCGCCATAGGCCACTAGGCGAATCCTCCGCGGGAGAGGCTACCCGGCCCGATTCGCGTGTGCGAATCGAACCTGCCTAGACTCGGGGGCAACCCCCCGCGCGGCGGTACCTCGCTGAACTCCCCCAGGGCCGGAAGG
>CAZTHV010000109.1:0-9713 GCA_964613165.1 uncultured Marmoricola sp. | reverse complement strand
CGCCGATCTCGTCCTCGGTCAGTGAGGTACGCCGGAGCAGCTCGGTCTTCCATTGCCGGGCGCTGACCGTGTTGGTCACCAGGATCAGCGTGGTCGCCTGGGCATGCGCCATCGCCGCCGCGCCGACGATCGTCTTGCCGGCGCCGCAGGGCAGCACCACGACGCCGGATCCGCCGTGCCAGAAGGACTCCGCGGCCTGCCGCTGGTAGTCGCGCAGCGCCCAGCCGTCCTCGGCCAGGTCGATCGCGTGGGCCTCGCCGTCGACGTAGCCGGCGTGGTCCTCGGCCGGCCAGCCGAGCTTGAGCAGCGCCTGCTTGAGGTTGCCGCGCTCGGAGGGATGGACGGCGACCGCCCCCTGCGAGTCGGGCAGAGCTCCGTCGAGCCGCTCGCCGAGCATTCCGGCGACCTTCTTGCTGCGGATGACCTCCTCGAACACCGCCTGGTCGCTGGCCGTCAGCACGAGCCCATGGGTCGGGTGCTTCTGCAGCGACAGCCGTCCGTAGCGGGCCATCGTCTCCGCCACGTCGACCAGCAGCGCGTGTGGCACGGCGTACCGGCTGTGCGCGAGGAGTGCGTCGATCACCTGCTCGGCGTCGTGGCCGGCGGCACGGGCGTTCCAGAGGCCGAGCGGGGTGAGTCGGTAGGTGTGGATGTGCTCGGGGGAGCGCTCCAGCTCGGCGAAGGGTGCGATCGCCTTGCGGGCCTCGTCCGCGGCGGGGTGGTCGATCTCGAGGAGGAGCGTCTTGTCCGACTGGACGATGAGGGGGCCTTCATTCATATCCGGCTCAGCCTACGGCTCTGTCGGTGAGCCGGGCCGCGCTGATCCGGTGGATCTGGAAGTGCCGGACGTCCTCGTCACGCTCGTCGTACGCCGTGAGGCGGCCGCCGCCCACCTCCACCGGCCGCACGATCCGCTCGGACGCCGCGCCGTGGCCGTCGAGATAGCCGATCCACACCTCGGCGCGCGCCTCGACCGCCTGGCGCAGCAGGCTGACCACGTCGGCCGGCGTGGTGGCGGGCGCGCGCCGGGGACGCTCGGCGGCCGCACGGTCGCCGGCCCGGATCGCCGTGACCACCGCGCTGGTGCGGGCCTGCCGTCGTGCCGTGTCCATTGCGGAAGTGGCGGCGGGCTTGGGCGTGCGGGCACGGTGCTCGTCCGGACGCGCGACCCGCACGGTGCCGTCGGCCGCCTCCACCACCGGTGCCGCCCCGAGCTCGCGGAGCCGGGGTAGCAGCACGTCCAAGGGCACGTCGGAGACGAGCACCGTGGGCGCGATCCGGCGCAGCCGGAGTCCGGCCGCACCGGGACCGTGGAGCAGCTCGGCCAGGGCGGCCGCGTCGTCGCTGCGCAGGAACGACGCCACCGCGCCGGCCCGCAGGGTGCCGAACCGACGGGCGACGTCGGCGACCAGGAACTCCAGCGCCTGCGGCACCGTCGTCCGCGACGCCGCTGCCAGGAAGGCGTTGATCTCGTCTGCCGACCAGCCCGCGTCGAACCCACGACGGACCGAGTCCGCGGTGAAGCGGTAGACCGTCGCCCCGCCCCGGGACTCGATGTCGGCGACGACCGCCAGCCGCCGGGCCAGGCCCTGCTCCAGCGGACCGGGCGCGACCGCGGTGAGGTCGGCCTGGATCAGCACGTGGTCGACCGGGGCCGGCAGCAGGCCGGTCAGTGTGCCCAGCGGGTCGGCGCCCTCCAGCAGCAGCCGGCCGAACGCCGAGAGTCCGCCCAGCCCGAGGATGCCGAAGGCCGCTGCCTCGTCCAGGAACGCCGGCACCAGTGCCAGCCGTCTCTCCGGGCGTCGCGGGTGGTGCCAGCGCAGCCGCTCGACCAGTGCGGCGGTGCCGGTGCCGGCGGCGAGAGCGTGTCCGGGCGCCAGCGTGGTCAGCTGCGCGAGCGTCGTACGCCGGTCGGAGGGCAGCCAGGCTCGCTCCAGCCCGGGCGCGAGGGCGTTGACCGGCTTGTCGCCCCTGCGGCCGCCGACCGCGGAGACCAGGCGGTGGCCGTCGAGCCAGGCGCGGGCGAGCACCAGCCAGCGCTCCGCCGGCGGCTGGGCCAGCCAGGCGTCGTAGGCCTCGGTCGGCAGCCAGGCCGCGTCGTCGGCGTCGGTCATCCCCTGAGCGAGCAGTCCCGCGGCTGCCACCGTCTCGATCACCAGGGCGGCGAGAGGGTGCTCGGTGTGCAGCAGGGTCGCGGTCGCTCTGAGATCGCGGACGCCCAGCCCGCCGCCGCGCAGCGCGCCGGGAGGCCGGGTGGCCCAGTGGTCGAGCAGCAGCTCGGCCCGGCGGGTGAGCTCGAAGGCCGCGCCCGCCGCCGCGCGGTCGACCAGCGACCGGTCGCGTTCTCTCGTAGCCAGGGTGGGCACGACGTCGAGCCGGTCCGCGGTCGAGCGCCCGCCGCGCAGGACCAGCCGCACCGACCAGGGGATCGCGACGTGCCGCTCGTCCAGGGCGACCAGCAGCCTTCGGGCCACCAGGTGCTCGGTCGGGGTGGAGGCATCGGCCACGGTCACCCGCGGGCGCAGGTTGCGGACGAGTCCCGGGGCGTCGGACTCGTCGAGATGGTGCAGGAGCGCCCGCGCCGGGTCGTCGACCTCGGCAAGCAGCGCCGGGACCTTCGCGCCGTCCGGCCCGGCCGGCAGGCCGAGCAGCTCGGCCACGACCGTGACCGGATGCCAGGCGTCCGACCCGCCCCAGATGAGCGCCAGGCCGGTCAGCCGCTCCAGGGCCGCGTCGACCGCGTCGACTTCGGCGTGGGCGATCGCCCGCACACCGTCACTGTCGATCGAGGTCTGCTGCGCCACGATCGTCAGCACGCCCAGGGTCAGCCGGTCGAGGGTGTCCATCGCGCGCTGCACCGAGAGCCGCACCGCGGCCCGCGACGCCAGCTGCCCGGAGTCCACCGGGGTCGGGCTGCTCAGGTCCGGCCGCGCCTCCAGCAGCGCGACCAGGCGCTCGTCCGGCCAGCCGCGGAGCTGGTCGGCGAGCGTGCGCGGCACGGGCTCTGGTGCCTGCCGGGACGTGGACATCCGCACAATTCTACGGAAGGCGCGGTCGGCGCGCTGCCGAGCCGTCGTGGCGAACGGGCACAATCGGGCGGAGGACCGCCATCGATCGGCCGGAAGCGCGGTTGCGTCCGTTCGGCTACGTTCGGTGCGCGGTGCCGATCGGCGCCGGGTGGAAAGGGACAGCAGTGGAGATCGACCGGCTCGCAGAGGACTACTTCGCGGCGTACCTGGCGTCCGAGCCCACCGAGGCGCACCTGCTCGGGGACTACCAGCACGCCGCGCGCTTCGAGGATCCCTCTCGCGCGGAGGAGGACCGGCGGGTCGCCGAGCTGCGCGACTTCCTGGCGCGCGCCGCCGCGATCGACGAGGCGGTCCTCGACGAGCAGCAGCGGATCAGCCTGGAGGTCCTCGTCTCCGATGCCACCACGCGGGTCGACATGCTGGAGGGACGCTTCGCCGAGCTCGCCGCGGACCCGATCTTCGGCATCCAGACCGCGCTGCCGATCGTGGCCGGCATGCTGGCGATCCCCGACATCGACGTGGCCGAGGCGATGCTGGCGAAATACCACGCTGTCGGCGACTCGTTCCTCGCGCTGGCCGAGCGCCAGCGCGAGGGCGTCGCCCGGGGCCGCGCGTCGGCCGAGTTCGCCGTGACCGCGACGATCGAGCAGCTCGATCGGGCGCTGGCGACCCCGGTCGCCGAGGACCCGCTGCTGGGCACGACGCCGTTGCCCGACGGCGTGGACGTGGATGCGTGGCGGGCCCGGATGTGCGAGGCGATCGAGACGTCGATCCGCCCGGGCATGGCGGCGTACCGCGACGTCCTGCGCGACGTCGTCGCGCCGGTCTCCCGCCCCGACGACCGGGCCGGCCTGCGCTGGCTGCCGGACGGGGCGTACGACTACGACCGGACGCTGCGCTTCTTCACCACTACCGGCCTCACCGCCCAGGAGATCCACGACATCGGCCTGCAGCAGGTGGCCCAGCTCGCCGACGAGTACCGCGCGCTCGGCCCCGAGGTGGTCGGCAGCGACGACCTGGACACCATCTTCGAGGCGATGCGCTCCGACCCGAAGCTCCACTTCGAGCGCGGTGAGCAGCTGGTCGAGGCGTCCGAGGTCGCGATGCAGCGCGCCTGGGACGCGCTGCCGGAGTGGTTCGAGGTGCTCCCGCAGGCGCCGTGCGCGGTGCAGTCGACCGTGTCCGGCGCCAAGGCGTTCTACTTCCCACCGGCGACCGACGGCTCCCGCGGCGGGACCTTCTTCATCAACGTCGACGACCCGGGCTCCTGGGGCACGTTCGAGCTGGAGTCGATGGCCTTCCACGAGGGCATCCCGGGTCACCACCTGCAGCTCGCCATCGCCAGCGAGCTCACCGGCGTCCCGGAGTTCCGCAAGCATCTGATCAACTCCGCGTACGCCGAGGGCTGGGGGCTCTACACCGAGCGGCTCTCCGACGAGATGGGGCTCTACTCCGGCTCCGTGGACCGGATGGGGATGTACGCCGCGGACTCGATGCGCGCCTGCCGGCTGGTCGTCGACACCGGCCTCCACGCGCTCGGCTGGAGTCGGCAGCAGGCGGTCGACTACATGCTGGCCAACTCCCCGCTCGCCGAGGGCGTGGTCCGGCCCGAGGTCGATCGCTACATCGTCACGCCCGGACAGGCGACGTCGTACATGATCGGCCGGCTGGAGATCCTTCGCATGCGGACCGAGGCGCAGGCGCGTCAGGGCAAGGCGTTCGACATCTTGGCCTTCCACTCCGCCGTCCTCGACTCCGGCGCGCTGCCTCTCGGAGTGCTGGACCGGGTGGTGCGGTCCCGGCTGGCCTAGCCATGCCGCCCTACCAGCTCGTCCCCGCGCGTAACGTGGAGCGCATGAGCGAGCTGGAGGACCGGCTGGATCGGCTGGAGCGGATCCTGTCCGACCTCGGCAGCGTCCTGGTCGCCTTCAGCGGCGGCGCCGACTCGGCGTTCCTGCTGGCCGCCGCCGCGCGCACGCTCGGCGTGGAGCAGGTCGTGGCGGCGACGGCGTACTCTCCGTCCCTGCCCGAGCGCGAGCGCCGGCCCGCCCGGGACTTCGCGGCCTCCCTCGGTGTGCGGGTGGTGACGCCGCGGACCGACGAGCTGTCGCTGGAGGGGTACGTCGCCAACGCGGGTGACCGCTGTGCCTTCTGCAAGTCCGAGCTGCTGGAGACGCTGCTGCCGCTCGCCGCGGAGCTGGGGCTCGCGGCCGTGGCGACCGGGACCAACGCCGACGACGTGCTGGCCGGCTTCCGGCCAGGCATCCGCGCGGCGGCGGAGCGCGGCGCGGTGACGCCGCTCCTCGACGCCGGGCTCACCAAGGCCCAGGTGCGTGCGGCCTCCCGGCTCTGGGCGCTGCCGACCTGGGACAAGCCCGCGGCTGCCTGCCTGAGCTCGCGGATCGCCTATGGGGTGACGATCTCCCGGGAGCGGCTGGAGCGCGTCGAGCGCGCGGAGGAGGGGGCCCGGACCGCGCTGGGCGGGACCGGGCTGGGCGGGACCGGGCTGGTGGTGCGCAACCTGCGCGTACGAGACCTCGGCGACGACCGCGCCCGGCTCGAGGTCGACGCAGACCTGATCGGGAGTGTCGGCCCGGCCGTGCTCGACGCCGTCCGCGCCGCCGGCTTCGGTGAGGCGGAGCTCGACCTGCGCGGTTTCCGCTCCGGAGCGATGAACGAGCTGCTTGCCGAGCCGGAGCGGTACCGGTGATCGCGCTCTATCGGTTCGCCCCGCAAGCCGGGTGCCCGTACGCTATGCCTTCGCAAGGCATGACCCCAGCACAGAAAGGCCGAGCTGGTGCCCACCGGAAAGGTCAAGTGGTACGACGCCGAGAAGGGCTTCGGCTTCCTCTCGCGTGAGGATGGCGACGACGTCTACGTCCGCGCCTCCTCCCTGCCCGAGGGCGTGAGCACCCTCAAGGCGGGCACGCGCGTGGAGTTCGGCATCCTGTCGGGCCGCAAGGGCGAGCAGGCCCACCAGGTGCGGATCCTCGACGCCCGGCCCTCGGTCTCTCAGAGCCAGCGGGCCCAACGTGCCCAGCGCCGGGATCCCGAGGAGATGGCCGGCATCGTCGAGGACCTGATCCGCCTCCTCGAGGGCGTCGGCGAGGCCTACCGGCACGGCCGCCACCCCGACCCCAAGACGGCGCGCCCGACCGCCAAGCTGCTGCGCGGCCTGGCTGACGAGCTGGATCTCTAGGACGCCTTCGAGGACCCGGCTGAGGAGTCCTCGGCGGCGCGCGGCGGCCGGTGGGTGAGCACCACCAGCGCCCAGCCGATCATCAGCGCGGCCAGCACGCTCAGCCCCAGCCGGGCGACCATCGGCATCGCGATGCCCAGGAAGCCGCCGAGCACCCAGGAGAGCTGCAGCAGCGTCTCGGAGCGGGCGAAGCCGGAGGTCCGGTAGTCCTCGGGTACGTCGCGCTGGATGGTCGCGTCCAGGGCCAGCTTGCCCATCGCCTGGGCGATCCCCGCGGTGAGGCCGAGGACGACCGCGGTGAGCAGGCCGAAGAAGAGCGCGGCCACGAGCGCCGCGACCGCATCGGCAAGCAGCGCGATCACCACGACCACCATCGGGTCGAGCCGGCGCAGCAACGCCGCCGCGGCGATGCCGAGGGTGTTGCCCAGGCCGGCGGCGCCGATGACCAGCCCCATCAGCAAGGTCGCCCGATCCTCCCACCCCGGCAGCGGGTGCTGCCGAAGCAGGAAGGCCATGAACATGGTCAGGAAGCCGGACAGAACCCGCAGCCCGGCGTTGCAGCGCAGGGCGAAGACCACCCGCGCGGGGAGCTGGAGCCGCTGCCGGCGCTGGCGCAGCGAGACCTGCTTCTCGCCGGCGGTCGCGTCCGCCCGCGCCGGCAGCAGGATCGCCAGGACGGTCGCGCCGGCGAAGACCACGAAGGCGTAGCGAGCTGCCCACTCGGCGCCGACGGTGGCCGCGAGGCCGGCGATCGGCGCCGAGACCGCGGCGCCGACCACGCCGGCGAGCGAGATCCTGCTGTTGGCCTTGACCAGGGTGAGGTCAGCGGGCAGCAGCCGGGGCACGGTCGCGGCGCGGGCCACGCCGTACGCCTTGGAGGCGACCAGACAGCCCAGCGCGGCGGGGTAGAGCAGCAGCGAGTCGGATGCGACGGCGTCGGCCAGCAGCCAGACCATGAAGGCCCGGAAGGCCATCGTCGCGCCGATCGCCCAGCGACGCCCGTGGCTGAAGCGGTCCAGGAACGGGCCCAGCAGCGGCGCGATGACCGCGAAGGGCAGCATGGTCAGCCCGAGGAAGAGCGCGATCGGGCCGCGGGCCTCGCCGGGCTGGGCGAAGAACAGCGTGCCGGCCAGCGAGATCGCGACGGCCGCGTCGCCGGCGGCATTGAAGGCGTGCAGCTCGATCAGCCGGTAGAGGCCGGACTCGCCGGCGCCCTCCGCGCGGGCGGCGCGGCGGGCCAGCCGGATCGCCGAGACCGCGCCGCGACCGGTGGCTCTGCCGGCGGCGGCGACCCCGCGCGCTCCGGCAGCCGCACCCCGGGCCGCCGGTCGCTGAGTCCCACCCTGAGTCCCACCCTGAGTCCCACCCTGGGCCCCGTGCTGAGTCCCACCCTGTGCCTCGGCCGGCGTTGCCCCGTCGGACGCCGGATCCTGGCGTTCGCTCTCCGGTCGGGGCGTCATGGGCCCTATCCTGCCAAGTGCCGGCGAGGGGCCGGTGAGGGCACCACGAGCGGCAGGTTGGCTGTCGGCGCGCTGATGGGGGAGAATCGGGAATCGTGATGACGACCGTGGACGCCAGCCGTGACATCGCGCGCGCGGCCCTCGTGGACGAGGTGGGCGCCGACGTGGTCGGCGACCACGTCCGGTCCGTGCCCGAGAGCGACGGGGTCGTCACCGAGTACTTCGCCTGCAGCCAGGCCGGCTACCCCGGCTGGCAGTGGGTGGTCACCGTCGTCCGGGCGGGCGGCTCGGAGTCGGACTCCGGGTCGTTCACCGTCGACGAGGCGGTGCTGCTGCCGGGCGACGACGCGATCATCGCGCCCGCCTGGGTGCCGTGGCGCGAGCGGATCCGGCCGGGCGACCTGTCCCCGGGCGACGTGCTGCCCGTGGACGAGGACGATCCGCGTCTGGTCCCGGCGTACCTCTCCGGCGACCCGGGCGACGAGTTCCCCGACCCGGCCGACCGTCAGGTCTACCTCGCGGCCGCCGACGAGATCGGCCTGGGCCGCAGCCGGGTGCTCTCCCTCGAGGGGCGTGCCGCAGCCGCCCGGCGCTGGTACGACGGCACGCAGGGCCCGGACGTCCCCCTGGCTCAGTCGGCGCCGGCACGCTGCGGCACCTGCGGCTTCCTGATCCGGCTCGCCGGACCGCTGACCGGCAGCTTCGGAGTCTGCGCCAACGAGTACGCCAACGACGACGGCCGGGTGGTCGCCCTGCGCCACGGCTGCGGAGCCCACTCCGAGGCGCAGCTGCGCAAGAAGCAGCTGCCGCCGCCACTGCCGGACCCGGTGTTCGACACCGTCGGCGAGGACCTGGAGACCTTCTAGGCTGCTGGCCCAGGCGCGGTCTCGTCGCCGGCCTGGCGCCGGTCGCGGCGGCGCCGGCAGAAGTCCCAGCCGAGCAGGCCCAGGCCGAAGCCGGCCACGCACGTCCACAGCCACCACAGCTGGCCGTCCTCGCGCAGTCGTCCGGAGAAGGGCAGCAGCATCACGAAGGCCACTGCCCACATGATCGACCCGACCAGCAGCGTGCGGACACCGTCGACGTCGAGCGGCGCCACGTCTGCCACGAGATAGGTGCGTCTGCCGATCGAGCGCACCTGCGGCTGGTCCTCCTGCACGGACCCAATTTATCCGATGCCCGGCTATCCGGTGGCTGAGATTTCCCGGCCGGGGCTGCCGCAGGGTGCCCACGGTCTGCCACGATGCGGGCTCGTGGACAGATACTTCAAGATCACCGAGCGTGGCTCCACCGTCGGACAGGAGATCCGCGGCGGGGTCGTCACCTTCTTCACGATGGCCTACATCATCGTCCTGAACCCACTGATCCTCGGGTTCGTGCAGGACAGCGAGGGCAAGTACCTCGGCGGCGGCTCTGCGCCCAACCTGGCCGCCATCGCCGCCGGCACGGCGCTGGTCGCCGGCCTGCTCACCATCGTGATGGGCGTCGTCGCCAACTTCCCGCTGGCCTTGGCCGCGGGGCTCGGACTGAATGCCTTCGTCGCCTTCTCCATCGCCACCAAGGCGACCTGGGCAGACGCCATGGGGCTGGTGGTGATCGAGGGTGTGATCATCCTAGTCCTGGTGCTCACCGGCTTCCGAGCCGCGGTGTTCCATGCGGTGCCGGCTCAGCTCAAGATCGCGATCTCGGTCGGCATCGGTCTCTTCATCGCGCTGATCGGCTTCGTCGACGCCGGCTGGGTCCGCCGGATCCCGGACATCGCCGGGACCACCGTGCCGGTCCAGCTCGGCCCCTCGGGCCAGCTCGCCGGCTGGCCGGCGCTGGTCTTCGGGATCGGCCTCGCACTGGTGATCGTGCTGTGGGTCCGCACGGTCCGGGGCGCGATCCTGGTCGCCATCGCCGTGACCACGCTGCTGGCCATCATCGTCGAGGCCATCGGCAAGATCGGCCCGACCGTCGACGGCGACAAGCTCAACCCGACCGGGTGGAGCCTCAACGTGCCGTCGTGGCCGGACAAGATCGTGG
>CAZTHV010000108.1:9530-9756 GCA_964613165.1 uncultured Marmoricola sp. | reverse complement strand
CGGTCGCCTCCCGGAAGTCGCGGACCGCCTCCAGCATCACCAGCGTCACCGGAAGCGTCGCGGCGGGCTGGACCTTGCCGGTCGAGGTCTTGATGAAGTGCGCGCCGGCCAGCATCGCCAGCCAGCTGGCCCGGCGCACGTTGTCGTAGGTCTGCAGCTCGCCGGTCTCGAAGATCACCTTCAGGTGAGCCTCTGAGCCGGCAGAGTCGCAGGCCTCCCGTACCGC
>CAZTHV010000108.1:0-9520 GCA_964613165.1 uncultured Marmoricola sp. | reverse complement strand
CGAGCGGGCGGGGGTCCGCGTCTCGGCACCGATCCAGGTACCGATCCGCTTCACGCTGCCGGGGCCGGACAGGAAGGCGCCCCGGTCGATCACCATGTCGATCTCGTCGGCTCCGGCCTCGACGGCGAAGCGGGTGTCGGCGAGCTTGACCTCCATCGACGTACGACCGCTCGGGAAGGCCGTGGCGACCGCGGCCACCTTGACCCCACTGTCGCCGAGCGCCTGCTTGGCCACGCCCACCAGGTCGGGGTAGACGCAGACGGCGGCTGCGCGCGGGCAGGTGGGATCGGCCGGGTCCGGGCGCTGCGCCTTGGCGGACAGCGCACGCACCTTGCCGGGGGTGTCCATGCCCTCCAGCGTGGTCAGGTCGACCATCGAGATGGCCAGGTCGATCGCCTGGCGCTTGGAGTCGGTCTTGATCGACCGGGTGCCGAGGCCGGCCGCCCGCTGCTCCGCGCCGACCTGGTCGACCCCCGGGAGCCCGTGCAGGAAGCGACGCAGGCTCGCGTCCGAGGAGGTCGCCTCGGCCAGCGTCGCGCCGGGGCCGCTCCTGAGGTCGCCCGCCCCGAGGTCGCCCGCCCCGAGGTCGCTCCGTGTCGTCACCCTCAGCAGTGTAGGGCGGGAGCGCCGGGCATACCCGCGAGCGAGGAACGACGTACGTTGGCTCCCATGGCGCGGCAGCAGTCCTACGGTCCCAGCAGCGGCACGATCGTCGGCTGGATCGGGGTGGTGCTGGCGGCCGTCGTGGTCGCCGTGCTGCTGGCCAACGAGCGTTCCGCGGGCGGTCTCCGCTCGGCGCTGGCGGTCGCGCTCGTCGGGGTCGTGGTGTGGTGCTACCTGCTGCGCCCCCGCATCATCGTCCGGCCGGCGACGCTGGTGCTGCGCAACGCCTTCTCGGACTGGGAGATCCCGCTGGCCTCGGTCCAGGAGGTCGCCGTCCGGACGGTCACCGGCGTCTACACCGCCGACCGGCGCTACGACGGGATCGCCGTGGGCCGGACGGTTCGCGCCATCCTCCGCTCCCGGTCGCACGGATCCACCGACGAGACCGCGGATCTGGTGACCGCGCAGATCATGCGCGCGACGGCCCGTGCCCGCGAGCGCGGTGAGGAGGCTGGTACGCCGGTCCGCCGTCCGGCCTACCCGGAGCTGGTGCTGCTCGTGAGCCTGGCAGCGGCCCTGCTCGTCTCGCCGCTGCTCTGACCGTCTACCGCGAACGGACCGCGGCAACGCAGCAGTCGCCGATGCAGGTCCGCAGCGGCCTCGCCGACATGACAAAGCCCCGCGGTGCCTAACCGGCGAGCCGGACAGAGGGCGGTTACCCGCGGGGCGATGTCCTTACGATAGCAGCCATGCCCGATACGCCCCAGCGCTTGCTCAATGCCGCTGCGGCCGAGCGTTGGCTGAGTGCTCCTCGCTACCGACGCTACCTTCACGTAGCGGACGGCGACCACGACAAGGCATTGGACGTCTATCTCTGGAACTCCCGCGTTGCCGCAGCCGGCATCGTCGATGTCGGACATTTGGAGATCGCACTGCGGAACGCGTACGACCGCGAGCTGTCCCGACGCTTTCCCGATTGGACCGTCGATTCGCAGTCGCAATTGTTCCGGATGGAGCAGGGCGTCCAACGAGCTCGCGGGCAGCAGCACCGTCGCAATCAGGCGAGCCTTGCCCGGATCAACGACGCGAAACGCGGGCTCAGCTCGGCGCCGACGCATGCCGAGGTGGTGGCGTCGCTGACTTTCGGCTTCTGGTCAAGTCTGACCGTCGGCGAGCGCACGTCGACCATTTGGAACCCGATGCTCAACCGCGCCTTCCCGAGAGGTACCGCGAGACCGCATGTCCATGACCTGGTCACACGCATCGTGAAGTTCAGGAATAGGTTGGCCCACAACGAGCCGGTGTTCTCCACGCGGACCGGACTGGAGAACCGTCTCGCCGAAGTGAAGGAACTGTTCGAGTTGATCGACCCGGACGCCTACGGCTACATCGTTGCCAACTCGACGCTGGCGGCCGCGATCGCGACCTGCCCGGTGGAGAGCCTGACGACGGCAGCGGGACTGATCGATAACTAGGCCGTTGCCAGAACGCGAACAGGGCGGGACACGCCTCGCCAATCGTGATTCCGGACGCTACCCCCGATCGCCACGCAGTCCGGACCAGGCGGCAGGCGCGAGGCGACCGGAAGCGTCCACCATCGCTAGGGCGACCAGGTCATAACGGCGGGTTGCAGGCGTCCAGGTTGCTCTCCTCTTTCCGCTTTTCGGTGTGTGAAGGTCGTGATTTCTGCCGCTGAGGTTGACGGAATCTCGCGCAGCTACCTGCGCCATCTAGACATGCTAATCTGCCGGCGCCCATTCTTGACTGCCGGATCTCGGGGCCTGCGGACTGTCAAGCAACGTTCGAAAGGCACGTATCCATGCGAATTCGCAACTCGATGGGACCCGCCGGGTTCGTCATCTCCGTCTTTGCCCTGGTCCTCGCTCTCTCCGGAGGTGCAGCGGTCGCGGCGAGCAAGATCACCGCGAAGCAGATCAAGAACGGCGCAGTCACGCAGGCCAAGATCAAGAACAACGCTGTCACCGGTGCGAAGGTCAAGGACGGGACGCTGACCATCAATGACTTCACTCCCGGCGACCGGGCGAGGATTCTGGGCCCGAAGGGGGTCAGCACGACGGTGGTGGAGAGCCCCGCGCTGACGGTGGCTGCCTACGACAGTGGGACGGTCTATGCCTATTGCCCGGTAGGCAAGCAGGCCACCGGTGGCGGCTACTTCAGCAGCATCGCCATCGCGGCGGCCAGCATCCCAGGCAAGAATTCCTGGGCTGTGATCATCAACAACTACGACAACTCCATCGCCGTCGAGGTCAATGCTTGGGTCGTCTGCGCGTGAACTGGCCGCTGGGGCTCGCGTCGCGCGACCGCTGGGCAGCGGTCGGGCCGGCGGCGGATCTCGAACGGCTCGCCGGCGGCCTCTGGCTGATCTGGGCCTTCGTACGCGAGATGCGCTGCCGTTGACATGATCAAGATCGCGAGAAAGCTCGTCGTGCCCCTCGTCGGCGGCGTGGTGGTGTTGGTCGCCGCCGCTCTTGCTTGGGCGGGGCTCTCGGGGTTGTTTGGCTTCACGAACCCCTTCCAGTCCAAGAGCATCGACCGGAGCCAGCCTGCCCTGCTGGTGTCGATCCAAGAGCTCAGTCAGTACCACGCCGCGGTGGGAAACTTCGAGGTCGTGATCGATGACGAGGACGATGTGCCCTGGGTCCCGGGCTTCATCGCCGGTCAGCGGTCCCTGTTCGTCGCTGCTGGGACCGTTAACGCGTACGTCGACTTCTCCGGACTCGTCGAGGGCGATCTCACCCTGTCAGCAGACGGTACGTCGGTCGAGATCGCGCTGCCCGAGGCAAAGCTGGACACACCCAACCTCGACCAGGAACGGACCTACTTGTTCTCGCAGGGACGCGGCATTGTCAATCGGCTTGGCGATGCTCTTAGTACCCAAGACCAAAGTGAGCTGTATCAGCAGGCCGTGAAGAAGCTCGAGGCCGCGGCCCAGGACTCAGAGCTCACGCAGCAGGCCGAGGAAAACACCAAGGCGATGTTGACCGGGATGTTCAACTCTCTCGGTATCAAGGCCACTTTCTTAGACGAGGTCCGGACGGAATAGGCGGAGCGGTCGGCTCAGACACCGCGCGTACGGCTCAGCAACGTGACTTCCTCGCCGTGCGCGCCGGGATGTCCGGACTGTTCACGCAGATAGGGCCGAGACCATGGTGGCGGCGCCGAGCGTGCGTGACGGCATGAACTCGACATCAGTCGGCTCGTCTTGCTGCTGCTCTGACCGAGGCCCTCAGCGCCGATGGATCGCCACGATCCGGGACAGGTCCGGCGCCACCGAGGCCGGCCGCGAGCCCGCGTAGCGGACCTGGATGCTGTTGGCGCCCTTCGTCAGCCGGGCGGCGGACACGGCGATCCGGTAGCGCCCGTCGGGTCGTAGCTTGACGGACCTGATCACCTCACCGTCGCGGATCAGCTGCACCTTGCGGCCTGCGATCCTCGGGCCGCGTCCCTTCGTGGGCCCGAGGAGCCGGACCGTGCCCTGGATCACGAGCCGCTGGCGCGGGCCGATCCGGGACCGCTGGGGCCTGATCGTGGTGCGGATCCCATGGCGCCGCACCTCCACCAGGGTGGTGCCGGACACCGCGGTCCCGTGCACGGCCGCGGCGGGGGAGTACTGGACGGTGAGCCGGTGGGTGCCCACGGTGAGTCCCTTCACCCGCAGTCGCGCCCGGCCCAGGCCGTCGAGGGTCACGCGGCCACCCTGGGCCCGGCCATCCATCAGGAACTGCACCGTGCCCGCCGGTGTCCCGCCGGCCGGAGCCGTCACGCCGGCCAGAAGTCGTACGGCGCCGCGGCGGTGGGTCACCCGCGCACTGCTCGACACGACGACCCGGGTGCCGATCCGGTCGACGTACTGCGTCACCGGCTCGCTGCCGGACGGGTCGAACACGCCGTCGCCCTGGTAGCCGGCGGTCAGCTGGCGTGCGCCGGCCGTGGCCGGGGCGGGCAGGTCGACCCGGACGGTGCCGTCCGCCTCCAGAGTGACCGGAGCGCCCAGGGTGCGGCCGTCGGCCCGCAGCCGGACGATCCCGCTCGGGCGTACGTCCGAGCCGCCGACCGGGGTGACTCGGACCGTGGCGGTGGTGACACCGCCCATGACGCTGACGGCCTCGTGGTCCAGCTCCAGGGTCGTGCGGGTGGCGGTCCCCGCGATGCTGGTGCGGACCACGTTGCTGCGGGCACCGCTGACGGCGCCGTCCCCGTCGTAGACCGCCTCCAGCGCGTGGTTGCCCCGAGGCAGCCGCAGCCTGGCCCGCGCGGTCCCGTCGGCGCCGAGAGTCACCGGGTCGCCGATGACCTCGCCGTTGTCCCGGACCGTCACCGTGCCGCTGGGACGGGTGGGCGAGCCGGCCGCGGCCGCGGCGATGTCCACGATGGTGTCGGTGCCCGCGTCGGTGTTCGGGTTGAGCAGGCTCAGGGTCAGCCGAGTGTCCCCGATCGGGTCCCGGACCTCCTTGACGGCCGAGGTGGTCAGCGAGCGGTACTCCGCGGAGTCGAAGCGGTACTGGTCGGAGACGTCGGTGACTCCCACGTAGATGTGGTAGGGCCCGTACCGGGCCATGACCTCGTCGTCGGTGATGTCGTCGTCGGTCACCGCGTAGGTCGCCAGGTGGGCGTTGCTGATCTGCTCCGGCGGCTCGGCTCCGCGCTGCCGGTACCTCTGTTAGCGGAGCACCACCGGAGCCGAGCCGAAGGCGGGAGCCGCCCACCACGAGGGGTCGGCGACCGCGCTGAGCCGGTCGCCGACCGTGGGAGCCAGGCCCGGCGCGGTGAGGTTCTCGACCTGGAGGATGTGCTGCGGATCGAGGCGGCTGGGACCGCTGGCGCTGCAGGCCTTGCGATCCCAGCTGTTGTAGACCGCGAGGACGCTGTCGGGTGAGCCGGCCCCGCTGTCCGCCGAGTAGGGCACCGTCAGCCGGGTGAACCGGTCGGTGCTCCACGGGTTGAACAGGCCGTCGTTGAACCTCCACTCGGCGACGAGCTGCAGCGCGCTGGTGGACAGCGTCGCCGTGGCGTAGCGGTGCGGCGGGACCGTCCAGTTGACCTCCTGGGATACCGACCGGCTGTTGGTCCAGGTCTGGCCGTACTCGACCGAGGCGGTGACGGTGACGCTCCCCGAGGCGACCACCGCATTCCAGCTCTGCTCGACCGCGACGGAGAGGCCGGCGGTCAGCGAGTGGCTGTACTCGCTGGAGCCGGAGGCTCCCAGGGTGGCGCTCATGCTCGCATCCCCGCCGTTGTAGAGCACCCGGACGGCGCCGGCGCCGGAGTCACCGGTCTCGTCGCCGACAGCCCCCGCCGCGCAGGAGTTGTTGAGCAGCACCGGCGCCGGTGCCGAGGTCACCTTGAGCTCGTTGATCCGGCTCCACGCCGACACGAAGTCCGACTTGTTGACGTCGTACAGATGGGCCTGGCACAGGGCGGGCTTGAGACTGCACCTGGCCAGTGCATGGCTCAGTGCCAGGCCCAGCACGGTGTTGGCGGTCTGGGCCCGTTGGGTGGTCGTCAGGGCGGGCTGGACCGGGATGTTGTACGGGCTGGTGCGGGAGATCCGCCACTGGAACCGCGTCGGGACCTCGATGTCGGTGCAGTCCTTGAGGGAGCCGTGGTTGCCGTGCCCGTTCTGGTCGGCGTGCAGGTCGTTGAACGCCGAGCCGTAGCACTCGCCCGCATGGTCGTCGTCGGCGCTTCGCAGGTAGAAGTAGCTGTCGAACGGGCTCCACGCGCTGGGGGATGCCGGGTCGGTCACGACCGAGGTGCTCGGTGCGCCGACGGGCTCGATGTACCAGCGCTGGCCGTCCTTCGCCGGGTCGCAGTCCTGGGTCTGCTGGTTGTCGCTGGTGCCCATGCACTGGGGCTTGTCGTCGGGGTGCTCCGCGGTCGCCGTGCTGTGCCGCCGGATCAGGAAGGTCCCCTGCCACGGCGGGTCGTCGCTGTCCGGCGTGGTTCCGGGGCTCGGGTCGGTGGAGACCGCGACGAGGTCCCAGGCCTCGTTGCTCGGAGCCTCGTCGGGATCGGTGTTGTGCTCCCCGGTGAGGAAGTACAGGCACTCGAACGGCGAGACGCACGTGGACGGATCGGGCATGGGCCCACCCGGTGGGTCGTCGGCCCGGGCCGGGCCGGCTGCGAGGAGGGCGAGGAGCGTGCCGAGCGCGGCTGCGAGGACGAGCCACCGGCTGCGCAGCGCGGATGGGGCCACGACAACTCCGATCAGGGGAGGGGATCAGGGGAGGGGAGGGACTGGGCTTTCGATCGGATGCCTCTGGAAGGGGCGTGATCTGTGGCAGGTTATGACCGGACAGCTGGCGCCGACCGGCCATGACGCATACTCGCCACGACCGCCTCGGCACGACGAGGCGAGCGGAGGAACGTGGCGACGTGAGTACGCAGGACCCGGAGGGCGATCGGGACCGCCGTGCGCTGACCATGCTGCTGCGGTGGCGCCCGGTGACCACGGCGGAGGCGGCGGAGCTGCTGGGCCTCGCGATGGTCGAGACCGGCGCGTGCCTCTCCCGCCTGGCAGCGCAGGGGTACGTCGTGTGGGACGGCGACGTGCTCGGGTACCAGTCCCCGGAGCTGCGGACCATCGCCGAGGTGGGCGCCCGGCTGGCCGGCGTACGACGAGGGCTGACCGAGATGGAGGAGCTCCTGCAGGAGCTGCCCGTCCTGGTGGAGAGCTGGTCGACGCGCTCCCGGATGGACGACCCGCACGTGATCGAGGTGCTCCGTGGTCCGGTGCCGATGGCCGAGGTGTGGACCCGGCACCTGTCGTGGCACCCACCGGAGCGGGTGAGCCTGTTCATGCCGGAGATCCTGAGCGCCGAGGACACCGGCCAGGACCTGGACGCGGCCGAGGCCTACCTCCGCGAGACCGGGGTCGACCTGCGCTGTGTGGTGGGAGCGGACAACGTGCCGAGCCCGGACCCCGAGATCTCCTTCGCGGGGATCGCGCCCTCGGCCAGGGTGCGGGTCCACCCGCGAGTGCCCAGCTGGATGATGGTCTCCGACCGGGTCGTGGTGCTGCCGATGCAGTGGGGCCGCGCGGACCTGGTGGACCTCGTGCTGATCGGTCACCGCCCCTCCGCGCGGGCGATGACGGACTTCTTCGACGTCGTCTGGGAGCAGTCCGTCCCGGTGCCCGGGCGGGGTGGGCCGGTGGGGCAGACCCAGGGAGCGACCCAGTGGGACGGGCTGCTCGCTCTCCTCGAGCGGGGCGCCACCGTGGAGGTCGCGGGGCGCGCGCTCGGCCTGTCGCCGCGGACGGCGCAGCGCAGGATCGGCGCGGCCATGGCGCACTACGGGGTGAACAGCCAGTTCGCCCTCGCGACGGCCTGGGCCCGTGACACCGCCGCTCGCCAGACGTCCTGCCCGTCGACCAGGTGATGCGGGGAGTGTCCGGGGGCCCGCTGCCGGGGTGACCCGAACGGGCCCGGCCTTCCTCAGCGGCCGGCGGGGGTCGCGCGCCCGATCGTGACCCACTGGAAGGGTCGCGCGAGGGCGGCCTCCTCGGCGTAGCTGCTCTCCACCGCGTCGAGGGTGAAGCCGGCCTCGGCCACCAGGGCCGGGATGTCCCGGTCGAGGTGGCAGCCGCCGGCCACCCTGCCCCACACCGGCTGCAGCCGGTGCTGCCAGGCGGCGACCCCGGCATCGGGGGAGAGGCCGTGCTCGACGAAGTGCAGCGCGCCGCCGGGTCGCAGCACGCGGCGGGCCTGCGCCAGCGCGGCGGTGAGATCGGGGATCGTGCACATCGTGTACGTCGTGACGACGGCGTCGACGGACTCGTCGGGCAGGTCGACCCGCGCGCCGTCCAGGCCGATCCGCTCCACCGGCCGGCCGAACGTCTCGACGGCCGGCTGGGCCCGCCGCCAGGCGAGCTCGGTGGGCTCGACCGCCAGCACCCGCTCGACCTCGTCACCGTAGTGCCGCAGGTTGGGGCCGGACCCGAAGCCGAGCTCGAGCACGTCGCCGAAGACGCCGGCGCAGACCCGAGCCCGCCAGCGGCCGGTGACCCGCTGGTTGAGCGAGAGCTCGACCAGGCGGGGCAGGATCCGGTCGTTCCAGATCATCGCCGGCTCACAGTCCCGCGACCTTGGCGACGTCGGCCCGGATCGCGTCGAGGCGTCCGGCCGCAGCGATCCTCGCGGCGTCGACCGCGGCGGCCGGGTCCTCGGTGGTGTCCGCGGTGTCCCTGATCGGCACGATCACCTCGAGATAGCACTTCACCTTGGGCTCGGTCCCCGACGGCCGCACGATCACCCGGGCGCCCTCGGCGAGCGCGTAGCGCAGGCCGTCGGTGGGCGGCAGCGCGGCCGAGCCGAGCGAGAGGTCGTCCACCCGCTCCACGGCGAGCCCTCCCAGAATGCTCGGTGGCGACTCGCGCAGCCGGTGCATCGTCGCCGGGATCTGGGTCAGGTCGGTGAAGCGCACCGAGAGCTGGTCGGTCGCGTGCAGGCCGTGCACCCGGGCGATGTCGTCAAGCAGATCGTGGAGGGTGCGTCCGTCGGCCTTGGCCCGCGCGGCCAGCTCGCAGACGAGCAGCAGCGCGGAGATGCCGTCCTTGTCCCGCACGTGCTCGGGGTCGACGCAGTAGCCGAGTGCCTCCTCGTAGCCGAAGGCCAGGCCCGGGATGCGCCCGATCCACTTGAAGCCGGTCAGCGTCTCCTGGTGCGGCTGGCCCGCGGCTGCCGCGAGCTTGCCGAGCAGGCTGGAGGAGACGATCGACTGCGCGTAGACGCCCTGCTTGCCCTGGCCCAGCAGGTGGCTGGCCAGCAGCGCGCCGACCTCGTCGCCGCGCAGCATCTGCCAGCCGTGCGGCCCGGGCACGGCGACGGCGCAGCGGTCGGCGTCGGGGTCGTTGGCCACCACGATGTCGGCACCGATCTCGGCGGCCAGCGCCATC
>CAZTHV010000107.1:6363-9763 GCA_964613165.1 uncultured Marmoricola sp. | reverse complement strand
CCATCGTGGGAGCGGGTGCCCTCGGGGTAGATGCCGAACAGCTCGCCCGAGTCCAGGATCCGCTTGGCGGCGCTGAGCGCCCCCTCGGCCGCCGACGCGCCGGACCGGTCGATGGGCACCTGGCCGGCACCGGAGAAGAACGTCTTCTGGAACCACCCCTTGATGCCGGGGGTGGTGAAGTACTCCGCCTTGGCCACGAAGGTCACCCGGCGCGGCAGGGTGAGCGGCATGAACAGCCAGTCGGCGTAGGAGAGGTGGTTGCTGGCGAGGATCGCCGGACCCTCTGCCGGGACGTTCTCGGCACCCTCGATCCGCGGCCGGAAGACCACCCTCAGTATCGGTCCGAGTGCGATCCACTTCAGGAACCAGTAGAACAACCCGCACCTCCTCCGCTCCGGCCTCGGACTCACCCTAGGCCATTGCCCACGCGCGTGAAACGATGTCCATCGTCAGGTCCCAACGCCATCGTGGAGGCCCTCGTTGGTCACTCTCGCCGCACATGCCGAGCCGTTCTACAGCGATGGCGCATCCGGCCCGGGCGGGCGCCGGATCGGGGTCCTGCTCAGCCATGGGTTCACCGGCGCGCCGGCGTCCATGGTCCCCTGGGGCGAGTACCTCGCCGAGCGCGGGTACGCCGTCTCGGTGCCGCGGCTCCCGGGACACGGGACGACCTGGCAGGACATGTGCCGGACCACGTTCGCCGACTACTTCGCCGAGGTCGAGCGTGAGTACGAGGCACTGCGGGCACGGACCGACGAGGTCGTCGTCTGCGGCCTGTCGCTGGGCGGTGCCCTCGTGCTCTGGCTCGCCGCGCAGCACCCCGAGATCAAGGGCATCGTGCTGGTCAACGCCGCGGTCAACAGCACCAACAGACAGCTCCTCGCCGTGCCGGTGGTCAAGCACCTGGTCAAGGCGATGCCCGGCATCGGCAACGACATCAAGAAGCAGGGCGTCACCGAGCACGGCTACGACAAGACGCCGCTCAAGCCGCTCCACTCCATGGTCCAGGCATGGAGGCAGGTACGCGCCGACCTGCCCAAGGTGACCCAGCCGGTCCTGCTCTTCCGCTCGGTCGAGGACCACGTCGTCGATCCGTCATCGGCGCGGATCATCCTGGGCAGCGTGTCCTCGCGGGACACCGAGGAGCGTCTGCTCCAGGACAGCTACCACGTCGCCACGCTGGACAACGACGCTCCCCGGATCTTCGCCGAGTCCGCCGACTTCATCGCGAAGGTGACCGCTGAGCAGTGAGCATCTCGGGAGAGGACCCCGACGACCGGGCCCGGCACGAGGCCGAGGCCCGGGAGGAGGAGCAGTGGCAGGCGATCGTCGCCAACTACGGCGAGCGCCCCGACTTCCCCGGCCCGCCGGCGCCGGCGGCCGAGCCGGAGCCGCAGGCCGAGCCCACGCCCGAGCCGATCGAGTGGGAGGAGCCGGCCGACTGGCAGGACGAGGACCGCTACGTGCCGCCTCCCCCGCCCCCGGTCCAAAGACCACGGGGCTGGCGCCTGGTGGCCTGGCTCGGTGTGCTCGGCGTGCCGCTCTCGCTGGTGCTGATCGCCGCCTTCCACATCGTCGTGCCCGCGTGGGGCGGCGTGCTGGCCCTGGGCTGGTTCATCGGCGGCTTCGGCTACCTGGTCTCGCAGATGCGCGGCCCCGACGATCCGGACAGCGGCTGGGACAACGGCGCCGTCCTCTGACCGGCAGGTCCGCTGATCCAGCACCGCCACTGATCCGGTGCAGTGGGCTAGCGTCGGAGCCATGTTGAGCGAGACCGTCGAGATCACCGGCCACCTGATGGACTCCGGCATCCTCTCCCGGGTCCTGGACGACATCCGGGAGTACGGCGGGGACTACGTGATCACCAGCTTCGACGTCGGCCACGAGGCCCAGGACACCTCCCATGCGGTCATCACCGTCTCGGCCGAGGACGACGAGGCGCTGCAACGGCTGCTGATGCGGCTGCAGACCCGCGGGGTCAATCAGGTCCACCCGGGCGAGGCGGAGTTCAGCATCGCCGAGCAGGACGGTGTCTTCCCCGACGGCTTCTACTCCAGCACCAACCTGGAGACCCTGGTCCGGCTCGACGGACACTGGATCACCGTCGACAACCCGGAGATGGACTGCGGCCTGGTGTACGACGACGCGGCCGGGCGTGTCCGGACGGTGCCGATGTCCGACGTACGGACCGGCATGAAGGTGCTCTGCGGTGCGTCCGGCATCAAGGTCGTCGTTCCGATCCTCGAGCGGAACGACGGCATCTTCGGCTTCATGGAGTCCGAGGTGTCCAGCGAGAAGCCCCAGGCCGTGCTGGTGCGCCAGGTCGCCGACGGCATCCGCGAGGCCAAGGCCAATGGCAAGAAGGTGCTGTGGGTCGGTGGGCCCGGCGTGGTGCACACGGGCGCGGCGCCCGCAGTGGTGGCGATGACCCAGGCCGGCTTCGTCGACGTGCTCTTCGCCGGCAACGCCCTCGCGACCCATGACATCGAGGCGGCGCTCTACGGCACCTCGCTGGGCATCGACCTCGCGCTCGGGCAGGGCGTCGAGCACGGACACGAGCACCACATCCGGGCGATCAACACCATCCGCAAGGCCGGCTCCATCCGAGCCGCCGTCGAGCAGGGCGTCCTGACCGGTGGGATCATGCACGCCCTGGTGACCCACGGGAAGCATTACGTGCTGGTCGGCTCGGTCCGCGACGACGGCCCGCTGCCGGACGTCTATACCGACGTCATCGAGGGACAGCAGGCGATGCGCGCCGGGCTGGACGGCGTCGGCTTCTGCCTGATGATGGCCACCACGCTGCACTCGGTCGGGACCGGCAACATCCTGCCCGCCTCCATCCCGCTGGTCTGCATCGACATCAACCCGGCCACGGTCACCAAGCTCGCCGACCGTGGCTCGACCCAGGCCAAGGGGATCGTGACCGACGTGGGGCTCTTCCTGGAGCAGCTCGCTCAGGAGCTGGTGCCGGGCTACCGATGCCCCGCGCCCTAGCGTCCGTCCAGCGGCCGCTACAGCCGCAGTCGACGGCGGGCCAGATCCGCGGCACCGACCAGTCCGGCGCCGTTGCCCAGCCGCGCCAGCCTGAGGTCGGGCTCCGGCCGATGCCCGGCACCGGACAGGCTGGCGCGGAAGGCCGCCCGGATCCGCTCCAGCGACAGGTGCGGTGACTCGCTGACTCCCCCGCCGATCACCACGACGTCGGGGTCGACGACCGCGCACAGCATCGAGATCCCCTCGCCGTTGCGCCGGTCGATCTCGGCGAAGCTGCGCAGGGCGGCCCGATCGCCGGCATCCGCGGCCGCCGACACCACGACGCCGTCGATCCGCCCGGCGTCTCCGTCCACGAGAGCGAGCAGCGTGGCGGCCTCGTCGGGCTCCGCCTCGGCGAGCTCGC
>CAZTHV010000107.1:666-6353 GCA_964613165.1 uncultured Marmoricola sp. | reverse complement strand
GGCTGCCACACCGAACCCGCCGAGCACCAGCTCGCCGTCGACCACCAGGCCACCACCGATGCCGGTGCCCAACGCGACCATCGTGAGCGTCCGGGCGCCGCGGCCGGCGCCGAAGCGGTACTCCGCCCAGGCCGCCGCGTTGGCGTCGTTGTCCAGGACGACCGGCAGACCGACGTGCCGAGCGATCCGCTCGCGCAGCGGCTCCTCACGCCAGGCCAGGTTCGGCGCGAACATGACCTGCTCGCGGTCCCGGTCGATGAAGCCCGCCGCGGCCACGCCGACCGCCGCCACGTCGTGGCGCTCGGCGAGGCCGGCGATCAGCTCGCCGACGGCGGCGGCGATGGCATCCGGCTCCGAAGCCGGCGACTCGCGCCGGTCCTGGGCGATCACGGTGCCGTCGGCGTCGACCACGCCGCCGGCGATCTTGGTCCCGCCGATGTCGACGCCGATGGTCAGGCTCACGCGTCCCCGTCCTCGTCCGCCGGCTCGTCGAGGTCGATCCGCTGCACCGGCTCGGGGCGCTCGCGCGGGACCTGCGTCGCCAGGATCCCCGCCGCGGCCTGCAGCAGCGAGGAGGCCGCGGTCGCCAGGTGCGCCTTGACCTCCGGACTGGTCTGCCGGACGGCGTGGATGACCTGGCACATCGGACAGAAGCGGCAGTCCTCGCCACCGGTCGCCAGGTGGTCGCCGACGTCCTGCCCAAGATCGTGCATGGCCGCCGACATCGCCGTCGCCGCGCCGGCGTACTCGCTGCCGTGCTCCTTGGTCCAGCCGGAGAGGGCGGCGAAGAGCTTCGCCGCCTCCTCGCCCACGCTGCCGATGGGCTCGCCGCCCGGATCGTGGGGCCCCTGCGGGCCGGTCGCGTCGTTCATCGCTGCTCGGACTCCTCCTCGTCGACGGCCTCGTCGAAGGCGAACCGGATCTGGAGCGCCCCATCCTCCACGCGTGCTCCGCCGATGGTATGCCGGGCCAGGGCGGCCGGCAGCGTCAGCAGCCGGCGGTAGGACCCGACCGTGACCACCAGCTCCACGCCATGCCGGGCGAGCTCGACGTCGCGCCGGTGCGCGAACGGAAGCGCCATCGTCAGCAGGGCGCCGCGCTCGGTGCGCTCGATCCGCACGGGGCCGTCGCCCTCGGGGACCGCGAGTGGGTCGTCCCCGTCGTACGCCGTCTCGGCCAGCTCCGCCAGCAGCGCGGCGCCCACCGGCTCGCCGGGCTGGTAGTCCGAGAGCCAGATCGGCAGGCCCACGAACGACTGGCGCACCTCGTCGAGCACCGCCCGCTGCGCCTCCACCCAGGCCCTGCGCCACGGGTCGGAGCCGCCGTCGGGAAACACCCGGTTGGCGACCACGCCGTCCACCCGATAGCCGTAGAGCGACAGCGTGGTCAGCGAGCGGCGGGCCTCGGCGACCACGACCGTCTCCGGCGTCAGCACCAGCCGGACCGTCGACTCCGGCTCGGTCAGGATGCGGCGTACGTCGTCGAGGTCGCGATGCAGTCGCTCCACGGCGGCGAAGACCGAGTCCTCCGGCATCGGCACCCCCGCGGCGCGGGTGAGGACCGGCCGCAGCGCCTTGACGACCTTGCGCTGGATGCCGAAGACCCGGGACATGTACCAGTTGAGCGCCTCGGGCAGCGCCAGCAGCCGCAGTGTCTCCGCGGTCGGGCCGCAGTCCACGACGATCACGTCCCACTCCCCGGAGACGGCGTGCGTGCGCAGCTCCAGCAGGGCCAGCACCTCCTCGGCGCCCGGGACCACGGTGAGCTCCTCGGCGGTGATCGGGTCGATCCCGGCGGCGCCGAGGACCGACACCAGGTAGCCCTGGATCTCGCCCCAGGAGCGCTCGAAGCGCCGCTGGGTGTCGATCTGCTGGACCCACAGGCAAGGAGCGACCTCGGTCGGCTCGGCGCCGATCGCCAGTCCGAACGCATCGGCGAGCGAGTGCGCCGCGTCGGTCGACATCACCAGCGTGCGCCGGTCCTGCCGGGCGGCCAGGGTCGCGGTCCCGGCGGCGATCGTGGTCTTGCCGACACCGCCCTTGCCGGTGAACAGGACGATCCGCGGCGTCACCATGCTGGACTCCTGCTGGGCAGTGCCGGTAAGCCGGCTCAGGCCGCGGTCTCCACGCGCTTCTTCAGGCCCTTCAGCGCCGTGTCGATGATCACCTTCTCCGCCTTGCGGCGCAGCATCCCGATCATCGGGATCGCCAGATCGACCGCCAGGTGGTAGGTCACCTCCGTGCCACCGGACTCGGCGGTCAGCTCGTAGGCGCCCTCCATCGCGCGCAGCATCTTGCCCTCGACCAGGTGCCAGCGCAGCGTGCTGTCGTCGACGTAGTCGTAGGCCAGGATGTAGGAGTCCTTGATCGGCGTCGCCTCCAGCTCGAAGTGGACGCGGTCGGCGCGGCCCTCGGCGTCACGCTCGACGACCTCGACCTGCTTCATGCCCTGCACCCACTCCGGGTAGCTCTCGAACGCCAGGATGACCGCCATCACCGCGGCCGGCTCGGCGTCGATCCGGATCGAGGATGTCGTCTGCTCGGCCATGACCGGGAGGCTATCGGATCGTCGTGACCCCCGAGTACGGTGAGCGGGCCAGCGGATCAGTGAAGGAGCAGCGTGCGCGAGTACACCACCCCGATGCGAGTCACGGTCCCCGGCACCGGGAACCTCACCGACGACGTCGTCCGCAACGCCGACGAGCACCCCGACGGGGTCGCGTTCCTCCGCCGTACCGGCAGCACCTGGTCGGAGGTGACCTGGCGCACGTTCCTGGAGGAGGTGGAGGCGGTCGCCAAGGGGCTCGTCGCGGCGGGGATCCAGCCGGGTGACCGGGTGGCGCTGCTCTCCCGCACCCGCTACGAGTGGACCCTGCTCGACTACGCGATCTGGTTCGCCGGCGCGGCCACCGTGCCGATCTACGAGACCTCCAGCGCCGAGCAGATCGAGTGGATCCTCACCGACTCCGGCGCGCGGGCGGTGGTGGCCGAAGGTCCCGAGCACGTGGCCCGGATCACCCAGGGTCGCGAGCGGCTGGGCGACCTGCACCACGTCTGGTCCATCGAGGACAACGCCGTCGCCGTGCTGACCACCCTGGGCCGGGAGATCGAGGACGCCGAGCTGCTGACGCGCCGCGTCTCCGCGACACCGGACTCGCTGGCGACCCTGATCTACACCTCGGGGACCACCGGCAAGCCGAAGGGCTGCATCCTGACCCACGGCAACTTCATGTTCGAGCTGACCGTGGCGGTCGACGAGCTGGAGGAGCTGTTCGAGCTCGACGGGGCAGCCACGCTGCTGTTCCTGCCGCTGGCGCACGTCTTCGCCCGGATCATCCAGATCGGCTGCGTCAAGGCGCGGGTCCGGATGGGGCACTCCGCCGACATCAAGAGCCTGCTGGACGACTTCGAGGCGTTCCGGCCGACCTTCATCCTCGCGGTCCCCCGGGTCTTCGAGAAGGTCTTCAACACCGCGTCCCAGCGCGAGGCCGCCGACGGACGGGGAGCGATCTTCAACCGGGCCGCCGACGTCGCCATCGCCTGGTCCCGGGGCCTGGAGAACGGCCGGACCAGCCTGGCGGTCAAGGCCCAGCACAAGATCTTCGACAAGCTGGTCTACGGCAAGCTCCGTGCCGCGCTCGGCGGCCGCTGTGAGTACGCCGTGTCCGGTGGCGCCCCGCTCGGCGACCGGCTCGGCCACTTCTACCGCGGCATCGGGGTCAACGTGCTCGAGGGCTATGGGCTGACCGAGACCACGGCGGCCCTCACCGTGAACCTCCCCGGCGCGCAGAAGGTCGGCACCGTCGGCCGGCCGATCCAGGGCACCAGCGTGCGCGTGGCCGCCGACGGCGAGCTGCTGGTCAAGGGCGGCCAGGTCTTCGACGGCTACTGGCACAACGACGCCGCCACCGGCGAGGTCAAGGACTCCGAGGGCTGGTTCCACACCGGCGACGTCGGCGAGATCGACGACGAGGGCTTCGTGCGGATCACCGGCCGCAAGAAGGAGATCCTGGTCACCGCCGGTGGCAAGAACGTCGCGCCCGCGGTCCTGGAGGACCGGCTGCGCGCGCACCTGCTCGTGGACCAGTGCGTCGTCATCGGAGACGGCCGCCCGTTCATCGGCGTCCTGGTGACGCTGGACCGCGAGACGATCGGTCCCTGGGCCGAGCAGCGCGGCAAGACTGCCGATGTCGCCTCGCTGATCGGCGACCCCGACGTACGCGCCGAGATCGCCGAGGCGGTCGAGGAGGCCAACAAGGCGGTCTCCAAGGCCGAGTCCATCCGCAAGTTCACGATCCTGCCCGGGGAGTGGACCGAGGAGGGCGGACAGCTCACCCCGAGCCTGAAGCTCAAGCGCTCGGTGGTGATCCGCGAGTGCGTCGACGAGATCGAGGCGCTCTACACCCGCTGAGGATCTGCCCGGGCGGACTTTCTCCTGCATTCGTCGGACAACCGTCCGTCACTTGCGACAGAGTGGACATATCCGACGAAAGGGATCGGACGCGAGTGGTCCGGACGTCGGCACCCACCAGGAGGAACCGGCAGATGGACCGCAGAACAGCGCTTCTCATCGTCGCAGTGATCATCGCGGCGCTGGGCACCATGCTGGTGTTCCTCTACGTCCGTGGCGCCGACCAGCGCGCGGACGAGAAGTTCGACGCGATCTCGGTCCTGCGCGCGGTGAAGCAGATCAACCAGGGCGAGACGGTCGCGGCCGCGCAGGCAGCGGGCAAGATCGAGGTGGGCACGGTGGCCAAGAGCCAGGTGCTCCCCGACGCGCTGGACAGCCTGGCCCCCATCGACGGCCAGATCGCGCAGGCCAACATCTATCCCGGCGAGCAGATCATGGCCAGCAAGTTCGCCGCGAGCGTCGCCTCGGGATCGGGCCTGGCGATCCCCAAGGGCAAGATCGCGATCTCGGTGAACCTGACCGACACCGCGCGCGTGGCCGGCTTCGTCAACCCCGGTGACCAGGTCGCCATCTTCGTGACCAGCTCCATCGGCGGCGACGCGGCGACGCGGCTGCTGCTGCCGAAGGTCGAGGTGATCGCCGTCGGCACCACGCCGACCGTCGTGGCGACGACCACCACCGACAGCACCGGCGCCCAGACCGTCGAGCAGCTGCCGCGCACGCTCCTGACGCTCGGCGTCAGCCAAGGCGAGGCGCAGCGGGTGCTCTATGCCGCCAGCAACGGCGAGCTCGCCTTCGGACTGCTGACCAAGGACTCCCAGGTCGCACCGGACCGCGGCGCCGACGCAGAGAACCTCTTCAAGTGACCCGCTCCCACCGCGGAAGGTAGTCGCATGCCAATCCTCGTCGAACACGACGCCGGCTGGGCCGGCGTGATCAGGCCCGCGCTGCCGACGGGCACCCAGGTCGTGCCGACAACGGCCGATGCCGGCCACCAGCTCCATCTCAGCCCCGAGGACTATGTGGTGGTCATCGGGCCCAACGTCGAGCTCGACGACGCGGCCGCGCTGGCTGCCAAGCTCCGGCACAGTCACCCGACCACCGGCATGATCCTGCTGCGCCACCACCTCGACGCCGGCACCTACGAGGCGGCGATGGCGGCGGGCATCCCGGCCGTGGTCAACGCCAACGACCCGCAGGGGCTGTCGGTCGCCGCGGAGCGGGCGCGCGAGACCTGGGAGGCGATCCGCGGCCCGATGGCCACTCGCGGCGGCCAC
>CAZTHV010000107.1:0-656 GCA_964613165.1 uncultured Marmoricola sp. | reverse complement strand
AGGTCGTCGCGGTCTTCTCCCCCAAGGGTGGCGTGGGCAAGACGACGGTCGCGGTCAACCTGGCACTGGCACTCTCCCGGGAGTACGCCGCCAAGGTCTGCATCGTCGACATGGACCTGGCCTACGGCGATGTGGCCATCACCCTGCAGCTCATCCCCGAGCACACCCTCTACGAGGCGGCAGGCGCCGAGGAGCACCTGGACTTCGACCTGGTCGAGACACTGCTGACCCACCACGAGGACTGCGCGATCATGGCCGCGCCGACGCACTCCGAGGGGCGCAACCGGATCGCTCCAGCCCTGGTGACCCGGCTGCTGCAGGTGCTGCGCGACCACTTCGACTTCGTGGTCGTGGACAGCGCCCCGACCTTCGACCCGCATGTGACCCAGGTGTTCGGCGAGGCCGACACGGTCGTCATGGTCGCGACACTCGACGTGCCGACGATCAAGAACGTCAAGATGGCGCTGGAGACCCTCGACGGCATGGGCGTTCCCCGCGAGCAGCGGCTCCTGGTGCTCAACCGGGCCGACGACGCGGTGGGGCTGACCACCCAGAACGTCGAGGGCCTGCTCAAGATGCCGGTCAGCGCGGCGCTCCCCTCCGACGTGGCGGTGGCGAGCGGAACCAACCGCGGCACGCCGCTCGTCGCGGGACAG
>CAZTHV010000106.1:6678-9767 GCA_964613165.1 uncultured Marmoricola sp. | reverse complement strand
CCACCGGCCGGTTCGCCTCCCTCCTGCCCGGCGACCGCCGACTGACCGTCTTCACCCATGCGGTGCCCGTCGCAGCCCGGATCGCGGACCGGGCCACGGTCGAGCTGCACCTCCTCCCCGGCCGGGTGCGCACACTCACCCATGCCGCGGTCGGCGCCGACACCGTGGCCGCGATCGCCCGTCTGCACGCCGACCTGGCCGTCATGGGCGTCAACGCGATCTCCGCCCGGCAGGGTCTCTCCACGCCCGACCCGGAGGAGGCGGCGATCAAGACCGCGATGATCGCAGCCGCCGAGCGACGGATCGTCCTGGCCGACTCCAGCAAGCTCGGCCTGGACTCGACGGTCTCCTTCGCGGCGCTGGGCGACATCGATGTCCTGGTCACCGACACCGGCGCGTCGGCGCGCGATCTCACGCCACTGCGCAAGGCTGGCGTGGAGGTGGTGCTGGCATGATCCTCACGCTGACCCCGAATCCCTCCGTCGACCAGACCGTCGCTCTCGACGGGCCGCTGGTGCACGGGGCCGTGCACCGGGTGGTCCGGAGCACCACCCAGTCCGGCGGCAAGGGAGTCAACATCTCGCGCGCAGCGGTCGCCGCCGGAGTGCCGACGATCGCTCTCTTCCCGGCTCCACCGGACGATCCGTACGTCGCCGAGCTCCGCGCCGCCGGCATCGACTGCCGGCCGGAGGAGTCGGGTGAGCCCGTGCGGGTCAACATCGCCGTCACCGAGCCCGACGGCACCACCACCAAGCTCAACAGCCCCGGCTCCGAGGTCACTCCGGCGCTGCTGGACCGGCTCGCGGACCGGCTGGTCGAGCTGGCCGGCGCGGCCCACGATCAGGACCAGTGGCTGGTGCTGGCCGGCTCGCTGCCGCCGGGCTGCCCCGAGGACTGGTACGCCGATCTCGTGGTCGCCGCGCACCGGGCCGGCGCCCGCGTGGCCGTGGACACCAGCGACGCCCCGCTCGCGGCGCTGGCCCGGCGGCTCAGCGAGCGGCGGGAGGCCGCCCCCGACCTGATGAAGCCCAACGGCGCCGAGCTGGCCTCCCTCACCGGCGACGACCCCGACGCGCTCGAGGCCGATCCCGAGCAGGTCGCGCGGGCGGCCCACCGGCTGGTGGAGCAAGGCGTCGGCACGGTCCTGGCGACGCTCGGCCCGTACGGCGCCGTCCTGGTCACCGCCGGAGGCGCCTGGCACGCCACCTCCCCGCCGGTGGAGGTGCTCAGCACCGTCGGCGCCGGCGACAGCAGCCTCTTCGGCTATCTGCTCGGCGAGCACCGTGGCCTGGCCGACCCCGGCGAGCGGCTGGCACTGGCCGTCGCCTACGGCAGCGCCGCAGCCGCCCTGCCGGGCACCACGATCCCCACCCCCACCCACACCCACCCAGAGCAGGCACGCGTGCGCCGGCTCCACCCGGAAGGTTGATCCGATGAGCGATCTCATCACCCCCGCCCTGGTCCGGCTCGATGCCGGTCTCGGAGAGGACAAGGAAGCGGTCATCCGAGCACTTGCCGACGTGGTGCGCGCCGCCGGCCGCACCAGCAACAGCGAGCAGCTGGTCGACGACGTGCTGGCCCGCGAGGGGACCTCGGCCACGGGCCTGCCCGGCGGGATCGCGATCCCGCACTGCCGCACCGCGGCGGTCAGCGAGCCGACCCTGGCCTTCGCCCGGCTGTCGCCTGGCGTGGACTTCGGGGCCAAGGACGGCCCGGCCGACCTGGCCTTCCTGATCGCGGCGCCCGAGGGGGGTGGCTCCGAGCACCTCACGATCCTGGCCCAGCTGGCGCGCTCGCTGGCCAAGGCCGACTTCACCACGGCCCTGCGAGGCGCCGCGACCCCCGAGGACGCGGCGGCGCTGATCAACGGCGCGGTCGCACCCGCCCCCACGGCAGAGCCGGCGACTCCGGCCGCACCGGCAGGCAAGCGAGCCGCCGACGTGCCGGTCGACAGCCCCTCCGGCGCATCGGCCTCGCTGGTCGCCGTGACCGCCTGTCCCACCGGCATCGCGCACACCTACATGGCCGCCGAGGCGCTGGAGGCCGCGGCCGCCCGCGCCGGGGTGGCGATCCAGGCTCGGCGGGCTCGACGCCGCTGGCCCGGGAGACCATCGCCGACGCCAGCGCCGTCATCTTCGCCGTCGACGTGGGCATCCGTGACCGGCAGCGGTTCGCCGGCAAGCCGATGGTCTCCTCCGGGGTCAAGCGCGCCATCGACGACGCCGACTCGATGGTCGCCGAGGCACTCGCCGCCGCGGCCAACCCGTCGGCGCCGCGCGTCGAGGGAGGCGTGGACGACACCGCGAGCGCGTCGTCGGAGGAGACCTGGGGCCAGCGGGTACGCCGGGTGCTGATGACCGGGGTCTCGTACATGATCCCCTTCGTCGCGGCCGGCGGCCTGCTGATCGCGCTCTCCTTCCTGCTCGGCGGCTACGAGATCGTCGGACCCGCGGCCGACATCGTGAAGAACGGCCCCTTCGACCTGCCCTCGATCGGTGCCCTCGGTCTCGACCACGCACTCTTCGGCTCCAGCCTGATGGCCTACGTCGGCGCGGCGTTCTTCGTCCTCGGGCAGACCGCCTTCGCGTTCTTCGTCCCGGCGCTGGCCGGCTACATCGCCTACGCCATCGCCGATCGGCCGGGCATCGCACCGGGGTTCGTGATGGGCGGCCTGGCCATCGACGTGATGCAGTTCGGCCTGCCACAGACCGGGTTCCTGGGCGCGATCGTCGGTGGCGTGCTGGCCGGGCTGCTGGCTCACTGGGTCGGCGGCTGGACGGTGCCGTCGTGGGCGCGCGGCCTGATGCCGGTCATGGTGATCCCGCTGGTGAGCACGGTCATCGCCGGCGCCCTGATGCTGATCGTCTTCGGCCGGCCGATCAACTGGCTGATGGAGCGGCTCGCGGACGGGCTGAGCTCGCTCAACAGCGGGAGCGCCATCATCCTGGGCGCGATCCTCGGCCTGATGATGGCCTTCGACATGGGCGGACCGCTGAACAAGGTGGCGTACAGCTTCGCCGCCGCCGGCGTCGGCACGGCCGGCGCGGCGAGCGACTCGCCCGAGCTGAAGATCATGGCCGCGGTGATGC
>CAZTHV010000106.1:1483-6668 GCA_964613165.1 uncultured Marmoricola sp. | reverse complement strand
CGATCGCGCTGGCGCTGGCCACCGTGGTGCGGCCGGAGCTGTTCAACGTCGCCGAGCGCGAGAACGGCAAGGCCGGCTGGCTGCTGGGGGCGTCGTTCATCACCGAGGGCGCCATTCCCTTCGCCGCGGCCGATCCGCTGCGGGTGATCCCCTCGATCATGCTCGGGAGCGCGGTGACCGGAGGGCTCTCGATGGGCCTGGACGTCGCCGTACGAGCCCCGCACGGCGGCATCTTCGTGCTCTTCGCCGTGCACAACATCATCGGCTACGTGCTCGCCCTGGTGGCCGGCGCCGTGGTCGCCGCGCTCGCGGTCATCGCGTTGAAGTCCATGGCACGCGAGGATGTCGGTGCCGTCACCCCGGCTGCCTGACCGCCAGTCCCACGAAGGAGAGCACATGCCCAGCAAGACCGTCGTCGTCGGATCCGCCATCGGCCTGCACGCCCGCCCCGCGGCGATCATCGCCGAGGCCGCCGAGGGCCTCGCCGCCGAGGTGACCATCGGCCTGCCCGGAGCCGAGGCCCTGGATGCCAGCTCGGCGCTGATGATCATGACCCTGGGCGCCGGGAACGGCGTCGAGGTGGAGGTCACCAGCGAGGACCAGGCCGCCGTCGACGCGATCGCGGCGCTGGTCGAACAGGACCTCGACGCCTGAGCGCGACCGGGACGTCAGGCGAATGGTGACCTCTGGCAACCTGTGACCTCTGGCAACCGATTCGTATGACGTGCCCGTGCCCGGACTCGTTCACCCTCGCAGCAGCGCGACGATCACGTCGTATCCGCGCCGCTGGGCGTGTTGGAGCGGCGTGACCCCGTCGCGATCGGCGATCCCGCGATCGACGCCCGCGTCCAGCAGGATCCGGACGACCTCCTGATGATCCTTGCCGCCGTCGCCGAGGATGATCGCCTCCAGCAGCGCGGTCCAACCGAGGTCGTTGACATGGTCGAGATCGACCCCGGTCCGCGCGACCCGGCGCACATAGTCGACATGCCCGCGCTCGCTGGCGGGGATCGGCGACAGGCCCCCGAAGCGGTTGCGGATGGTCAGATCCGGGCGGGCCGGCAGCAGCGCCTCGAGCATCGCCACGCTGCCGGTGACTCCGGTGACCAGCCACGGCGTGTCGTGGCGGTCGTCGAGGGCGTCCGGGTCCGCACCCATGGCGACGAGCACCTCGGCCACCGCGACGTGGTCGTAGGTCGAGGCGAGCAGCAACGCCGTACGGGCGCGCTCGTCCCGGGCCCCGATGCCGGCGCCGGCACGCAGCGCGACGGCCGCCGCGTCAGCGTCTCCGTCACGGGCGGCCCGCAACAGCGCGGCGTCCGGGTCGGCCGGGCGTTCGACGCTGGTCAGCCTGGTCAAGGCTCTCGCCAGTCCGTCGAACCCGCGCTCGCGGGCCATCTCCAGCGGGGTCAGGCCGGCCGACGGCGACCGGCGGTCGAGCTGGACGCCGCCGGCGGCCAGCACCCGGACCGTGGTCGCGTAGGACGGAGTGTCCTGGCCGAGCCAGACCGCCTCGTGGATCGCCTGGTAGCCGATCCGGTTGACATGGTTCCGGTCGATGCCGGCGCGAAGCAGCTCCCCGACCACGAGACCGTGCCCGCGCTCTGCGGCGCGGATCAGGCCGGTGCCGTTCCAGCTGTCCTTGTCGTTCACCTCCGCGCCGTGCCGGAGCGCCAGCCGGAGCAGACCGAGATGACCCTCGCTGGTGGCGACCAGGTACGCCGACTGCTGGGTCTCGTCCTTGGCGTTGACGTCGGCGCCCTGACGGATCAGCCTGCGAGCCCTCGGCAGGTCGTTCGCCCACGCCGCGTCGCGCAGCCGCCGGTCGAGAGCAGCCTGGTCGCCGGCACCCCTGGAAGGCTCGCCGGCGGTCACCTCGGCTGTCACCTCGGGCGTCGGCGTACCGGACTCCCCGGGCGCGGCGGACGGCGAGGCGGCGCCGCCGCATGCGCTCAGGACGAGCGCGAGTGGGAGCGCGGTCAGGACTCCGCGTCGGCGGTCGGTCATCGCGCCGGGTCGGTGACGGGAGATGCGCTTCATGGTGGTCTCCTGGACGGGCTGTCGTGCCACCACTCTGCGTCACGCACCGGTCCCGTACGTCGTCCGGGGCCACCCCGGACGACGTACGGCTCGTCACTCGGCCGGCGTGGCGGCCTTCGGCACCTTCACCACGCTGGCCAGGATGCCCGGCAGCGACACCGGCGCCACGTTCACCAGCGGCAGCGTCCCGACCGCCGGCTTGTCGTCCTCGGTGAACGCGGTCGCCGACCGCTCCGCCGTGTCCTGCGACCGGCTGGGAATCGGGAACACGTTGGACAGCTGCGTGGCGCCGTTGGTCCAGGGGTAGAACACCCGGAACGCGGCGGCCAGGGGCTCGCCGTCGTCGCCGTAGAACAGGTCGCTGCAGTCGGCGTACGACTCCTCGCCCTTGGCGATCACCTCCACCTCCCCGGTCTCCGAGACGCACTGAGGCTGGGCGACGATGTCGAGCGGCTTGCCGTCCTGGTCGAAGAGCTGGACGCCGGTGATCGGCTGGCCGGCGGCGTCGTACGCGAAGACGTTGGTGACCCACTTGCCGCCGGAGTAGAGGCCGGCTTTGTCCTTCGGATCGTCGTAGCCGCTCTGGGGGTCGGCCCCGGCCCGGAGACCCTCGTTCCAGCCGCTCTCCCACTGCCAGCCCCAGCCGTGGCCGAGGCCGTTGCCCACCACCGGGATCAGCACGAGGGCGAGGACGTTGAGCCCGAGCAGCAGCACGCGCAGGCCCGCGGTCGTGCGCCATCTCTCCCCCGGCCACAGCTTCCCGCGACCGAGCTGGACGCTGAGCACGATGGCCACGGCCATCGCCAGCCAACCCATCCCGCCGCCGGGCACGACGGTGAGCGCCCAGACCCCGCCGATCCACATCGCCACGATCTCGATCGCGATCCAGGCGCGCAGCACCCACCAGACCGGCCGCAGCGTGGTCAGCAGGTCGCCGAGGTCACCCGGCGCGGCGGCAATCGTCCGCTGCCAGCGGGTCGCGGCCTCGTCGAGGACGGCGTGGGTGAGCTCGCCGAGCGGGCGTCGCTCGCGACGGGCCTCCGTTGATCTTGGGCCGGACTCCTCCAGGCCGGCCGCCTGGCGCAGCTCGCGGGCATAGGCGACCGGGTCTCCCAGCGCCTCCGACCCGCGCTCGGCGACCAGGTCGGTCAGATCGGCCACCAGGCCGTCGGTGATCTCGCGCTGCTCCTCCGGGTCGAGATCGGCGAGCTGGGCGCGGACGACGGCCAGGAACTCGGCGACCTTGGGAGCGAGGACGGTCGTGCTCATGCGGGCACTCCTTCGGGGCTCTGCTTGTCTAGAAGCGTGGTGACGGTGGTGGAGAAGTGCTGCCAGTCGTCGCGCTGCTGCTTGAGCTGGCTGCGGCCGGTCGGCGTGATGCCGTAGTACTTGCGGTGCGGACCCGACTCCGAAGGAACCACGTAGGAGGTGAGGGCGCCGGCGGAGTAGAGGCGACGCAGCGTGCCGTAGACCGAGGCGTCGCCGACCTCGGTCAGCCCGCCGTCGCGCAGCCGGCGGACGATGTCGTAGCCGTAGCCGTCCTCACCGTCCACGACGGCAAGCACCGCCAGGTCGAGCACTCCCTTGAGGAGCTGCGTGGTATCCATGCGCTGCACACTACTACGCATTGCGGGGTACTGCGGACGACGGGAGACCGCGGCGTGTCGCAGCACTCGCTCGGGCGCTAGCCGAGGAGGGTGCGGGCGCGGTCCACGTCGTCGCACATCTGCGCGATCAGCGGCTCGACACCGTCGAAGCGCACCATGCCGCGCAGCCGCGCCACGAAGGAGACCTCGACCTGGACGCCGTAGAGCTCCAGGTCGTCGCGGTCGAGCGCGTAGGCCTCCACGCGTCGCTCCCGCTCGCCGGCGAACGTCGGGTTGGTGCCGACCGAGATGGCGGCCGGGAACCGCTCGCCGGTGTCGAGCCGGGTCAGCCACCCGGCGTACACCCCATCGGCGGGGACGGCCAGCGCGGTGGTCAGGTTGGCGGTCGGGAAGCCGAGGTCGCGGCCACGCCGGTCGCCGCGGATCACCTCGCCGGTCACGGCGTACGGCCGGCCGAGCGCCTCCGCGGCGCCCTCGACGTCACCTGCCGACAGGCAGGTCCGCACGTAGGTCGAGGACCAGACCTGAGGTCCGCCGTCCAGCGCGACGTGCTCGACCTCGAACCTCGACTCCGGGGCCGCCTCCCGGCCCGACTCGCGCAGCGTGGCGACGTCACCGGCCGCCCGGCTGCCGTACCTGAAGTTGCCGCCGACGACCACGTGGCGGACGTGCAGCGCCTCTATCAGGACACGGCGGACGAACTCCTCGGGCGGCCAGTCGGCGACCGCCCGGGAGAACGGGAGCACCAGGACGTCGTCGGCACCGGCCTCGGCCAGAAGGGCGCAACGGGCCTCGATGCCGGTCAGCGTCTGCGGGGCGTGGTCGGGGCGCAGCACCGCGATCGGGTGCGGGTCGAAGGTGACCGCGACGACCCCCAGGCCGCTCTCGTCGGCCAGCTCGCGGGCTTGGCCCACGACATGCTGGTGACCGCGGTGGACGCCGTCGAAGTTGCCGACGACGACGACGGTCCGGGCCAGGTCGGCCGGCACCTCCTCCAGGCTTCGCCACACGCGCACGAGTCGAGGCTACCGAGTGCCCGAGCTTGCTCGTGGCCGAGTGGCCAAGAGCTCGTTGACGAGCGCAGCGAAGATCACGTCGTCGAGGGTACTCATCCACGACCATTCTCAAGACGGGGGTTCCGGCATGGACGCAAGACCGCCCTCAACGTGCTCTCAGACGAAGACCGCGATCGGACGGGCCAGGGAGCCGCCACGCTCGTAGAGGGCGAGGAAGGCACCCTCGGGGTCGAAGAGCGCCACCGGCCCAGCCTCGGGCAGCTCCAGCGGCAGCTTGCGGCCTACCCGGACAAGCCCGGCCTCGGTGTGGTCCAGGTCGCGGGACGGGAAGCTTCGCCGGGCCACCTCGGCGATCGGCAGCAGCGCGAACGCCTCGGCCAGGCTCTCCAGGGTGCCGGCCCGGTCGAGGCCGAACGGGCCGACCTCGGTGCGCCGCAGCCGGGTGAGGTGTCCGCCGACCCCCAGCGCCGTCCCCAGATCGCGGGCGATCGCGCGGATGTACGTGCCGCTGGAGCAGCGCAC
>CAZTHV010000106.1:0-1473 GCA_964613165.1 uncultured Marmoricola sp. | reverse complement strand
CCCCCACCATCGCCACCAGGCCATCGGAGATCTGTTGCTCGGTGACCGCACCGGCGTCGTGCCGGGCAGTCTCCTCACCCTCGGCGTCGTCGGTCGCGGTGGCGATCCCGAGCCGGATCGTGGCGTCGTACGACTTGTCGGTGAGCTGCAGGTGGCCCAGCAGCCGGGTGGCCCGGTTGACCCCGACGAGCAGTACGCCGGTCGCCATCGGGTCGAGGGTCCCGGCGTGGCCGACCTTGCGGGTGCCGGCCAGGCGGCGTACCCGTGCCACCACGTCGTGGGAGGTCATCCCCGCGGGCTTGTCGACGACGACCAGCCCGTCCCCGGCACTCACTCGCCGGGGTCGGTCTCGTCGGCGTCGGGATCGGCCGTGTCGTCGGACTCACGCGGCTTGCGGTAGGGATCCGCATCGCCGGCGAAGGCCGCTCCGGAGGCTGCCGCGGCGACCTCCGCGTCCGCGGCCCGGGCCTGGGCGAGCAGGTCGTCGAGCTGGCGCGCCGACTCCGGCAGCGCGTCGTGGAGGAACTCCAGGTGCGGCGCGTGCCGCATCCCGAGCTGCTTGGCGACCTCCGAGCGGATCAGGCCCTTGGCCGACTCCAGCGCCGCCGCCGTGGCGGCCAGGTCCTCCTCGCCGCTCCCCTCCAGGGACAGGGCGGTGTAGAAGACCGACGCGTGCTGAGTGTCTCCGGAGAGGCGCACGTCGGTGACCGTCACGAACCCCAGGCGGGGGTCCTTGATCCGTCGCTCCAGCATCTCGGCGACGATCACCTTGATCCGGTCCGCGACCTTGCGCACCCGTGCGTTGCTCATCTGCCTGCTTCCTCTATCCGCGAAATCACAGGTGAACCGGTGATTCATGCACTTGGTAGGCGGTGCAACACCTGCGAAGTGGTGGTTTCACAGGTGAACCTGTGAAACCACCACCAGGGTCAGCCGCGCCGGTCAGCTCCGCGGGATCTCCCGCATCTCAAACGCCTCGACGACATCGCCTTCCTTGATGTCGTTGAAGCCCTTGATCACCAGACCGCACTCGAAACCCTCGCGGACCTCGGCGGCATCGTCCCTCTCCCGGCGCAGCGAGGCCAGGTCGGCGCTGTCCACGACGACGGCGCCGTCGCGGATCAGCCGCACCTTGGCGTTGCGCCGGATCACGCCGCCGGTGACCATGCAGCCGGCGATGTTGCCGATCTTGGAGGAGCGGAAGATCGCCCGGATCTCCGCCTGACCGAGGGTCGCCTCCTCGAACTCCGGCTTGAGCATGCCCTTGAGCGCGGCCTCGATCTCCTCGATGGCCTGGTAGATCACCGAGTAGTACCGGATCTCCACGCCCTCGCGTTCGGCCATCTCGGTCGCCTTGCCCTGCGGGCGGACGTTGAAGCCGATGATGATCGCGTTGGAGGCCGCCGCCAGGTCGACGTTGGTCTCGGTGATCGCACCGACACCGCGGTCGATGACCCGCAGCGAGACCTCGTC
>CAZTHV010000105.1:0-9861 GCA_964613165.1 uncultured Marmoricola sp. | reverse complement strand
ATGATGCCGTTGTGCACCACGGCATCATCGAGAACTTCGCGGCACTCCGCGAGGAGCTGGAGCGAGCCGGCCACGACCTGCGCTCGGAGACCGATACCGAGGTCGCCGCGCACCTGCTGGAGCGTGAGGTCGAGGCAGGTGCCGACCTGACCACCGCGATGCAGTCCGTGTGCCGCCGGCTCGAGGGCGCCTTCACCCTGGTCGCCGTGGACGCTCAGGACGCCGACCGGGTGGTCGCGGCGCGCCGCAACTCCCCGCTGGTCGTCGGCATCGGCCAGGGAGAGAGCTTCATCGGCTCCGACGTCGCGGCCTTCATCGAGCACACCCGGGAGGCGCTGGAGCTAGGTCAGGACCAGGTCGTCACCATCACCCGTGACGGCGTCTCGGTCACCGACTTCGCCGGCAACCCCGTCGAGGGCCGCCGCTACCACGTCGACTGGGACCTCGCCGCCGCCGAGAAGGCCGGCTACGACTGGTTCATGCGCAAGGAGATCTTCGAGCAGCCGCATGCGATCGCCGACGCGCTCCTGGGCCGGCACGACGAGGACGGCCTGCTGCAGCTCAACGAGATGCGCATCTCCGAGCAGGAGCTGCGCGACGTCGACAAGATCATCATCGTGGGCTGCGGCACCGCCAACTACGCCGGGATGGTCGCCAAGTACGCCATCGAGCACTGGACCCGGATCCCGTGCGAGGTCGAGCTCGCCCACGAGTTCCGCTACCGCGACCCGATCCTGACCCGCAACACCCTGGTCGTGGCGATCAGCCAGTCCGGTGAGACCGCCGACACCCTGATGGCCATCCGGCACGCTCGCACCCAGCGGGCCAAGGTGCTCGCGATCTGCAACACGAACGGCTCGACCATCCCGCGGGAGTCCGACGCGGTGATCTACACCCACGCAGGGCCGGAGATCGGGGTCGCCTCCACCAAGGGCTTCCTCACCCAGCTGATCGCCTGCTATCTGCTCGGCCTCTACCTCGCTCAGGTCCGCGGCACCAAGTACGGCGACGAGATCGCCGTGGTCGTCCGCGAGCTGACCGCGATGTCCGGGCACATCCAGCGGCTGCTCGACTCCGCCGGCGACGTCTACGCGCTGGCCGAGCGGTTCCGGTCGGCCAGGTCGGTGCTCTTCCTCGGCCGGCACGCCGGCTTCCCGGTGGCCCTCGAAGGTGCGCTCAAGCTCAAGGAGCTCGCCTACATCCACGCCGAGGGCTTCGCCGCGGGCGAGCTCAAGCACGGCCCGATCGCGCTGATCGAGAAGGACCTCCCGGTCTTCTGCGTGCTGCCACCCCGGGGCCGGGACCAGCTGCACGACAAGATGATCAGCGCGATCCAGGAGATCCGCGCCCGCGGCGCCCTGACCATCGTGCTGGCGGAGGCCGACGACGCCGAGGTGGTGCCGTACGCCGACGTACTGCTGCCGCTGCCGACCGTCTCGACCCTGCTGCAGCCCCTGGTGGCGATCATTCCGCTGCAGCTCTTCGCCTGCGAGCTGGCCACCCTGCTGGGCCACGACGTCGATCAGCCGCGCAACCTCGCGAAGTCGGTCACCGTCGAGTGAGCGGGATCGTCGGGGTCGGCGTGGACCTGGTCGAGATCGGCCGGTTCATCGAATCGCTGCGGCGCACGCCTGCCCTGCGCGACCGGCTCTTCACCCCGGCCGAGGCGGTGCTGTCCGAGTACTCGCTGGCGGCGCGGTTCGCGGCCAAGGAGGCGCTGGCCAAGGCACTCGGAGCCCCCGGTGACCTCGCCTGGCACGACGCCGAGGTGATCCGGCTGGAGTCGGGCCGGCCGATGCTCGAGCTGCGCGGGACGGTGCTCGCCCGCGCCGAGTCGCTGAGCGTGGCGCGGACCCACCTCTCGCTGAGCCACGACGGCGGCTTCGCCACGGCGTACGTCGTCGCGGAGGGGTCGATCGTGGTGGGCTCGGCGTGAGAGCCGCGCACACCGTTGCTCAGGTCCGCGAGTCGGCGCTGACGGCGTTGAGGGCCAGAGGCTCGGCGTGAGAGCCGCGCACACCGTTGCTCAGGTCCGCGAGGCCGAGGCGGCACTGATGGCCCGGGTGCCGGACGGGGCCCTGATGCAGCGCGCCGCGCACGGGTTGGCCGTGGCGGTGGCCGATCTGCTCGGCGGCGTCTACGGCGCCCGCGTGCTGCTGCTGGTCGGCTCCGGCGACAACGGCGGAGACGCCCTCTACGCAGGGGCGTTGCTGTCCCGGCGTGGCGCGCGGGTGGAGGCGATCCTCCTCTCCGGTCGGCACCACGTGGCCGGGCTGGCCGAGCTGCGCGCCCGCGGCGGCAGGGTGGTGACGACGGCGGAGGCGCGCCGGCCCGACGCGATCCTCGACGGCATCGTCGGGATCGGCGGCAAGCCCGGCCTGCGGCCGGACGCGGCGGAGGCGGTCGCACGCTTCCCGGAGGCGCTCGTGGTCGCCGTCGACGTGCCCTCCGGTGTGGAGGTGGACACCGGCCGCCTCGGCGGGCCGCACGTGCGTGCCGATCTCACCGTCGCCTTCGGCACCCACAAGGTCTGCCACCTGGTCGACCCCGCGGCCGAGGCGTGCGGCGTCGTCGAGCTGGTCGACATCGGTCTGGACCTGCCCGACGCACCGGTGGCGGCGCTGCAGGCGGCGGACGCCACCGCGCTGCTGCCCCGACCGCGGCCCTTCGACCACAAGTACACCCGCGGAGTCGTCGGCGTCCGTGCCGGCTCCGCGGCCTACCCCGGCGCGGCCGTGCTGTGCACGGCGGGCGCCTCCTCGGGGCTGGCGGGGATGGTTCGCTACGTCGGCAGCGCCGCGGACGCCGTCGTGGCCCGGCATCCCGGCGTGGTCGTCTCGGCCGGCCGGGTCCAGGCATGGGTGGTCGGCTCCGGCGGCGACGACACCGCCGAGGCCGCGCTGGGTGAGGCGCTCGCCGACGACGTGCCGGTGCTCGTCGACGCGGACGCGCTGCGCCATCTGCCGGCCGGCCTGCCCGCCGGCTGCGTGCTCACGCCGCACGCCGGCGAGCTCGCCGCGATGCTCGGGGTGGAGCGGGCGGAGGTCGAGGCCGAGCAACTCGGGCACGCGGTCGAGGCAGCCCGGCGCTTCGGCGCGGTGGTGGTGCTCAAGAGCCGGCACACCGTCGTCGCCGACCCCGACGGCCGGGTCCGGGTGACCACCTCCGGCCTGCCCTGGCTGGCGGTCGCCGGTGCGGGCGACGTCCTCGCCGGGCTGATCGGCGCGCTGCTCGCGGCTGGGCTCGACGCCTTCGACGCGGCCTCGGTCGGCTCCTGGCTCCACGGCGCCGCGGCGTCGTACGCCGGTGGACCGCTCACGCCCGAGGGCGTCGCCGCCGCCGTTCCCCTCGTCGTCGGCAATCTGCTGGACGGCTGACGCCTCGACGTGCGGGAGGGCGCGGGATGGGAGGATGAGCGCCGTGAACGCCGCGCCCGCAGCCGAGACCGTCGTCGATCTCGCAGCGATCCGGCACAACATCGCGCGGGTGCGTGAGGCGGTGGCCGCCGACGCACCGGCTCTGATGGTCGTCGTGAAGGCCGACGGCTACGGGCACGGCATGCTCCCGGTCGCGCGGGCGGCGCGGGCCGCCGGCGCGGAGTGGCTGGGGGTCACCACTCCCGAGGAGGCCCTGGCCGTGCGGGAGTCGGGTGACACCGGACGGGTGCTGTGCTGGCTGGCGACGCCGGGGGCGGACTTCGCGCCGGTCGTCGTGGCGGACGTCGACGTGACCGCGTCGTCGGAGCGTCAGCTGGGCGAGATCGCCGCCGCCGCCGAGCGGACCGGGCGGGCCGCACGGGTCCAGCTGAAAGTGGACACCGGGATGTCCCGCAACGGCGCCACGGCCGAGCACTGGCCGGGACTGGTGGCCGCCGCCCGGCTCGCCGAGGAGACGGGCAGGATCCGGGTCACCGGCCTCTGGTCCCACCTGGCCTGCTCCGACGAGCCGGAGCACCCGGCCAACGCCGCCCAGGAGCGGGCGTTCCGGCACGCGCTGGGGGTCGCCGAGTCCGCCGGTCTGCGTCCCGAGATCCGGCACCTGGCCAACTCCGCGGCGACGCTGCTGCGGCCGAGCGCGCGGTTCGACCTGGTCCGGGTCGGCCTGGCGGCGTACGGACTCAGCCCGGCCCCTGACCTCAACTCCGCGGCGGGCCTGGGGCTGCGTCCGGCGATGACCGTGCGGGCGCGGCTGGCGCATGTCAAGGATCTCGCTGCCGGCGCGGGGGTGTCCTACGGGCACACCTACGTCGCCGACGCGCCGATGCGGGCCGGTCTGGTGCCGCTGGGGTACGGCGACGGCATCCCTCGTCATGCCTCCTCGACCGCGCAGGTCCAGCTGCGCGGTGAGTGGCGCCCGGTGCTGGGCCGAGTGTGCATGGACCAGATGATGGTCGCCGCTCCCGGAGCAGAGGCCGGCGACGAGGTGATCCTCCTCGGCCCGGGCGACCAGGGCGAGCCCACCGCGCAGGACTGGGCCGAATGGTGCGGGACCATCTCCTACGAGATCGTCACCCGGATGGGTGGCCGGCAGGCCCGGGTCTGGGTCGGGGAGTGCTGAGCGGGTGAGTGTCGAGATCGCCGAGGTCGGAGCCGAGCGCGCTGCCGATGTCCTGGCCGTGATCCATGCGGCCTTCGTCGACCGGCCGGTCCTGGACCCGCCCTCGACCGCGCTGGCGGAGACCGAGGAGTCGGTCGCGGCGGCCCTGGCGGCGCACGGCGGGCTGCTCGCGACCGCGGCCGGCAGGCCCGTCGGCGCGCTGCTCTTCGAGGCCCATGGTCCGCTGCTGGGCCTGCGCCGCGTCGGCGTCGTCCCGGAGGTACGCCGACACGGCGCCGCCGCCATGCTCGCCACCCGCGCCGCCGAGGTGGCCCGAGGGCGCGGCTTCGAGGGGCTGGAGCTGGAGGCGCGGGCCGAGCTGCCGACGACGGTGCGCTTCTGGGAGCGACACGGCTACGCCGAGGTGGACCGTGACGGCCCGCAGCTGCGGATGCAGCGGCTGCTGCCCGTGGTCGTACGCCTGCCGGAGGCCGGTGACACCCGGGCGGCCGGGCGGGCCGTCGGTGCCCTGCTGCGCTCCGGCGACGTGGTGATCCTGACCGGCGACCTGGGGGCCGGCAAGACCACCCTCACCCAAGGGCTCGGGGAGGGCCTGGGGGTCCGCGGGCCGATCACCTCGCCGACGTTCGTGATCGCGCGGGTGCATCCGAGCCTGGAGGCGGGGCCCGAGCTGGTGCATGTCGACGCCTACCGGCTCGGCGGCGCCGCCGAGCTCGACGACCTCGATCTGGACACGGACCTGGACGTCGCTGTTACCGTCGTCGAATGGGGAGAGGGGCTGGCCGAGGTGCTGTCGCGCGACCATGTGGATCTGCATCTGGAGCGGGCCGACGACGATGTTCGGACACTGACCGTCGCCCCCGTGGGTGAACGGTGGGTCGGCACAGGTCTCCGCGGCGCTCTCGCCTCGCCCGCGTAGCCTCGACCCGTGCTGCTCGCCTTCGACACCGCCACCTCGCACGTCACCGTCGCCCTCCACGACGGCGAGCGGATCGTGGCGACCTGGGAGTCCTCGGACGCGATGCGCCACGGCGAGCAGCTGGGCCCGGGGATCGAGCGGGTGCTCGCCGACGGGGGCGCGATCAGCCGGGACGTCACCGCGGTGGCGGTGGGCGTCGGGCCGGGGCCGTTCACCGGCCTGCGGGTCGGCCTGGTCACCGCGCGGACGCTGGCCTTCGCGCTGGACATCCCGGTCTACGGCGTCTGCAGCCTCGACGTGCTGGCGGCGGAGGCGATGGACGCCGGGCTGGACGAGTTCGTGGTCGCCACGGACGCCCGCCGCAAGGAGGTCTACCTGGCCCGCTACGCCGACGGCGTGCGGACCGGCGGACCCGAGGTGGGCCGGCCGGCGGACCTCGCCACCGCGATGCCCGCCGTCGGTGGTGGCGCCGCGCTCTATCCTGACTGCTTCCCAGGCCGCATCGGCTCGCTCGACCCGTCTGCCGCCGTTCTCGCCGCGGTCGTGCAGGACGAGCGGTTCGAGCTGCTCGATCCCGAGCCGCTCTACCTGCGCCGCCCTGACGCCGTGGCGCCCGGCGCCCCGAAGCGGGTCTCGTGATCGAGCCCGCGACGCCCGAGGACTTCGCCGCCGTGCTGCTGTTGGAGCGCGACTGCCTGGGCGTCGACGCCTGGACCGAGCAGTTGGTCGCCGGGGCCGTATCCGGAGAATTGCCCACGGTTGAGGTGTTCGTGGCCCGGGACGGCGACGAGGTGGTCGGGCACGCGGTGGCGTCGTACGCCGGGGACATCGCCGAGCTGCAGCGGATCGCGGTCGCGCCGCCCTCCCGTCGGGCCGGCCGGGCACGGGCGCTGCTCGACGAGGTGCTGCGCTGCGCACGGCGTACCGGCGCCGACCGGATCCTGCTGGAGGTGCGACCGGACAATGCCGGCGCGATCGCCTTCTACGCCGCGGCGGGCTTCGTCGAGGTGGACCGCAGGCCGCGCTACTACCGCGACGGCTCCGAGGCCGTGGTCATGCGGCTGTCGCTGGGAAAGGGGTGTGGGGGGCAGTGACTCGACCGAGCGAGCCGCTCGTTCTGGGCATCGAGACCTCGTGCGACGAGACCGGGGTCGGCATCGTGCGCGGGCACACCTTGCTGGCCGACGCCGTGGCGTCGTCGGTGGAGGAGCACGCCCGGTTCGGTGGGGTCGTGCCCGAGGTCGCCTCGCGCGCCCACCTGGAGGCGATGGTGCCGACGCTGGAGCGCGCCTGCGAGACCGCCGGCGTCGCGCCGAGCGACGTCGACGCCATCGCGGTGACGGCCGGCCCCGGGCTGGCCGGCACGCTGCTGGTCGGGGTCGCGGCGGCCAAGGCGCTGGCGATCGCGCTGGAGAAGCCGCTGTACGGCGTGAACCATCTCGCCGCGCACGTCGCCGTCGACCAGCTCGAGCACGGCGCGCTGCCCGACCCCTGCCTGGCGATGCTGGTCTCCGGCGGGCACTCCTCGCTGCTGCGAGTGGAGGACGTCACCGCCGACGTGCGGCCCCTCGGCTCGACCATCGACGACGCGGCGGGGGAGGCCTTCGACAAGGTCGCCCGGCTGCTCGGCCTGCCCTTCCCGGGGGGACCGCACATCGACCGCGCGGCGGCCTCGGGCTCCTCGGTCTACGTCGACTTCCCGCGCGGGCTGACCTCGCGCCGGGACCTGGAGCGGCACCGCTTCGACTTCTCCTTCTCCGGCCTCAAGACCGCGGTGGCGCGGTGGGTCCAGGCGCGTGAGGACGCCGGGGAGCCGGTGCCGGTCGCCGACGTGGCGGCCTCCTTCCAGGAGGCGGTGTGCGACGTGCTCACCCGCAAGGCCATCGACGCGGCGGTCTCGGAGGGGATCGAGGACATCCTCATCGGCGGCGGCGTGGCGGCGAACTCGCGCCTGCGCGTGCTGGCCGAGGAGCGCGCGGCCAAGCACGGCATCCGGGTCCGTGTCCCGCGCCCGGGCCTGTGCACCGACAACGGCGCCATGGTCGCCGCGCTCGGCTCGGAGATGGTGGCCCGTGGCCGTACGCCGTCCGCGCTGGACCTCCCCGCCGACTCCAGCCTGCCGGTCGACGCGGTGCTGCTCTGACGACCCAGGCCCACCCCGAGCGGTGTGGCTGTTCCCTATCGGCGCCTGGGATGGGGAACAGGGTCACCGCTCCAAGAGGGGATAGGGAACAGGGTCACCGCGCCGGTGATTGTCCACAGGGGGTCGTGACGGCGTCCTGTCCACAGATGTCGGATCACCGGTTCTCGGCGGTCGTCGGGGGCAGTCGACTGGCCGCATGCCGCCCATCCCCCGCATCCCCGAGGAATTCCGCCACCGGCCGTTCAGCACCCACGAGGCGACTCGGGCCGGACTGACCCGCAAGCAGCTGTGCGGCAGGAGCTTTCGCCGCGTATTCCCACGGGTGTGGGTGCACGTCGCGTACGAGATGACACATGCCGACTGGATCGAGGCTGCGCGGATCGCCCTGACGGATCGCGCGGAGTTGACCGGCATCACCCGAATCCAGGCGCTGGGGTTGCGCTTCGGCCCGCTGCGGCCGCTGCGGTTCGTGGTCGTCGGCGATCTGCACATCGACATCGACGGGGTGTTCCTTCACCGGACCCGCCGGCTGCCGCCGACCGATGACGTGGGTGTCACCCCGGCGGGCGCGTTCATCGCCTACTGCGCCACCGCCCGGGTGATCGACGCGATCCAGGTCGGCGACTGGCTGGCCTATCACGGCCACATGTCGGTCCTCGAGCTGTGTGAAGTCGCTTCGGGTGATCGCTGGCGCGCCGGGGCCTCGGAGGCATTGTGGGTGGCGAGGCATCTGCACCCGGAGTCGCGGTCGTTGCCGGAGTCACAGGTGCGGGCCCTGACCGGGTTCGCCGGCCTGCCCGCGCCGGAGGTGAACGCACAGCTGGATGTCGACGGCCGGGTGGTGATCATCGACCTCTTGTGGCGTCGGTGGAGGTTGGCCCTCGAGTACGAGGGTAGCCAGCACCAGACCGATCGGACCCAGTATCTGGCCGACATCGACCGTTACGGCATCCTCCGAGAGATCGGCCTGCGCTACGTCCAGGTCACCAAGGAGCACCTGGCTCGGCCTCGCTCGCTCGTCCTGCGCCTCGACGAGTTCCTCCGGCGCGGCGGCTACGACGGACCGCCACCGGTGTTCGCCGGTCAGTGGACCAGCCTGTTCGGCCCGATCTCCGCCTGCGTACCCCCAAGGCGCGGTGGGCCTGTTCCCTTTCGTCGTCAGGGGCGGTGATCCTGTTCCCTATCGTGGCATGGGATAGGGAACACACTCACCGCCCCCAACGATGACGTTCTCCCTGAGTGGCGCGGATAGGGTGACCGTTCGGACATGGAGCGAGGAGGAAGCGATGCAGCGGGTGCGTGGAGTGGTGGCTCGATCGAAGGGCGCGCCGGTCTCGGTGGAGACCATCGTGGTGCCTGATCCGGGTCCCGGGGAGGCGGTGGTGAAGGTGCAGACCTGCGGCGTCTGCCACACCGATCTGCACTATCGCGAGGGCGGCATCAACGACGACTTCCCGTTCCTGCTCGGGCACGAGGCCGCCGGTGTGGTGGAGTCGGTCGGCCCGGACGTGGTCGGTCTGGAGCCCGGCGACTTCGTGATCCTCAACTGGCGGGCGGTGTGCGGCGGCTGCCGTGCCTGTCTGCGCGGTGAGCCCTGGTACTGCTTCGCCACCCACAACGCGACCCAGAGGATGACGCTGGAGGACGGCACCGAGCTCTCCCCGGCGCTGGGCATCGGCGCCTTCGTCGAGAAGACCCTGGTCGCTGCCGGCCAGTGCACCAAGGTCGACCCGAGCGCGCGGGCGGCCGCCGTGGGCCTGCTCGGCTGCGGCGTGATGGCAGGCCTGGGCGCGGCGATCAACACCGGCAACGTCGGCCGCGGCAGGAGCGTCGCGGTCATCGGCTGCGGGGGTGTCGGCGCGGCAGCCGTCGCCGGATCCGCCCTGGCCGGCGCGTCCCCGATCATCGCGGTGGACCTGGACGACCGGAAGCTCGAGTGGGCCAAGGGCATGGGCGCCACCCACACGGTGAACTCCTCCAGCGCCGACGCGGTCGAGGCGATCCAGGAGCTCACCGGCGGCTTCGGGGCCGATGTGGTCATCGACGCGGTCGGTCGCCCGGAGACCTGGCAGCAGGCGTTCTACGCCCGCGACCTGGCCGGCACGGTCGTCCTGGTCGGCGTGCCCACGCCCGAGATGAAGATCCCGGACATCCCGCTCATCGACGTCTTCGGCCGCGGCGGCTCGCTGAAGTCGAGCTGGTACGGCGACTGCCTGCCCTCGCGCGACTTCCCGATGCTCAT
>CAZTHV010000104.1:0-9878 GCA_964613165.1 uncultured Marmoricola sp. | reverse complement strand
TGGTCGGCGACTTCGGCGGCGGCTCGACCTACTTGGTCATCGGCATCCTCGCTGCTCTGCTGGAAGCAAGGGTCAGCGGCCAGGGGCAGGTCGTCGACGCGGCGATCGTGGACGGCACCGCGAGCCTCAACGCGATGGGTGCGGCGTTCCTCGCCGGGGGCGGCTTCGTCGAGGAGCGTGCCTCGAACCTGCTCGACGGCGGTGCGCCGTACTACGACGTCTACGAGACCGCCGACGGCAAGCACATGTCGGTGGGCGCGCTGGAGCCGCAGTTCTACGAGGTGTTCGTCGACCTGCTCGGCATCCGCGAGACCGCGCCGGACCGCTACGACCTCGCGGCCTACGACGAGCTGCGCGCCGTCATCGCCGAGGCGTTCAAGACCCGGACCCAGGCCCAGTGGTGCGAGGTCTTCGACGGCACCGACGCCTGCGTGGCGCCGATCCTGCCGCTGAGCGAGGCCTTCGACCACCCGCACATGAAGGCGCGCGGCGTCTTCGTCGAGCGCGAGGGCATCACCCAGCCGGCCCCCGCCCCTCGCTTCTCCCGCACCGAGCCGAGTCTCGGCCTCCCGCCGGCTCCTCAGGCCGGCTCCCACACCCGCGAGGCCCTGGCGGCGTGGGGGATCGACGACATCGACGCGCTGATCGCCTCCGGGGCAGCGGTCCAGGCCGACGCCGGCTGATCCGGGAACCGTCCCGTCCCGCGGGACGTTGAATCTCCGTCGCCCACCATCGGAGGTTCCTCATCCCCACGTTCAGCGAGCAGATCGACCGCCTCGTCACGCTCGGCTACCCGGCACTGGCCGGCCTGTCCGAGCCCGCCTTCCGGGAGCTCCTCGAGCCGCTACGTGCCGAGGCGGAGAGCCGGGACGCCGAGGAGGCCACGCCCTCGCGGGTGCCGTACGTCGTGGTGGTGACCCGCGACCTGGTCTCGCCGGATGACACCGTCCCGCTGCTCCGGCTGCCGACGACGCGCGGTCCCGGCAAGCCGGGGATCGTCGATCGCAACCACGCGCCGGGAGATCTCGACTCCTACCGCCCGATCGAGGCGAGCACGCCGCCGGGCCGGGCCTACCTGCTGCTTGACGTCGAGCGAGGCGAGGAGTTCCGCAGCGTCCGGCCGGAGGACGCGACGGCGACCGTGCTCGGCCGGGGACGTAGTCCGCTCACCATCGACGAGGGCATCGCTCTGGTGACCCAGTGGCCCGAGGTCCTGGAGAAGAACCACTGCTTCATGCTGGCCGGCTCACGTCGCGCCGATCGCCGCGTCCCCGCGCTGTGGATCAGCGAGCGAGCACCGAAGCTCGGCTGGTGCTGGGACGGCAACCCGCACACCTGGCTCGGCCTCGCCTCCGCCGGCGCGCGGATCGCCGGATGACGACGGGCCCGCGCGGAAGCCGGCGGGAGGGCACACAATGGGGGCATGAGCACGTCGACCGGTGTCTCCACCGCCGCGGCCTACGGCTGGTGGGTCGTGGTGGGCGCGGTGCTCGGATTCGGAATGGCGAGTCTGCTCACCGTCGGGATCTTCGTGCTGCCGGTGGGTGTCGCCCTGGCGGTGATCGGTGCGAGGCGGCCGGCGCTGCGGACGCGCGCGGCGGGCGGCATGCTCGCGGGGGTGGGACTGATCGCGCTCTACATCGCCTGGCTCAACCGCGGCGGTCCCGGCACGGTCTGCCACTACACCGCCACCACGACCGAGTGCGGCGAGCGGTGGAGCCCGTGGCCGTTCGTCGTCGTGGCGGTGCTCCTGGTCCTCGTCTCGGTGGTGGTGCTGCGGCGGCCACGCAACCGCTGATCCTCACGCCCCCAGCGCCACTGTCGCCTCCAGGACGAACGCCGGGTCGGTGAGCCGGTCGCCGTAGAGCTCGCGGAGGCGGCCCATCCGGTAGCGCACCGTCTGCGGGTGTACGAAGAGCGCGGCGGCGATGTCGTCGCGCCGGCCCTGGTGCAGCAGCCAGGAGCGCAGCGTCTCGACCAGCTTCTCCGTGGTGGACGGCCGCAGCCCTTCCATCGGCGCCAGCACGCGGGCGCGCAGATCCGCCAGCGCCGAGGGGTCGGCGGTGAGCACCAGCGGCACCAGGTGCTCCTCGGAGTCGGCCGAGCCGTCGGCGGCAAGGTCGAGCGTCCGCAGGGCCCGCTGGTACGACGCCCGCGACCCGGCCCACTCCCGGGGCGGACCGACCACGGCGCCGCGATCGCGCAGCAGCGTGACCAGGTCACGGCGGCCGGCGCGGCTCAGGTCCGGCACCAGCAGTACCACCAGATCCGGCTGGTCCTCCAGGCCGGGGATGTCTCCGCCGGCGAACAGCGTCCGGCCGTCCAGCTGCGGGCGGATCGCGCCGACCGCCGAGTCGGGGAGGATCACCGCGGCCAGGGTCTCCGGCGGCGTCCACCCGGCTCGCTCGGCCAGTCCGGTCAGCCCGCCCGGGTCGACGCCGGCGAGGACGCCGTCGGCGAGACGCTCCAGATGCCGCTCCCGCACCCGGCCGGAGGTCGCCAGCTCGTCGGCATGGCCGGAGACGCTGGTCGCGGAGAGCTGATCGATGTACTCGAAGACCAGCTCGGCGAAGCGGGCCAGGTCGGCGGCGGGCAGCCCGTGCTCGACCGCCGTGCCGCTCATGTCGTGCCAGGCCTTGCGCGCTCCCACCCGGTACGCCGCCGCCAGCGCGTCCATCGACCGCCCGCTGCGGGCCTCGCCCCGCCCGAGCGCGTAGGCGGCGTCGAGGACCGACTCGACCCGGTTGCCCGGTGCGACCCCGGCGGGCGTGGCGGCCATGTCCAGGAACCCGCCCAGCGCGATCGCCACGGCGGTCTCGATGTTGCGTCCCATCCGCCCGCGGAACGGCTCCGAGTAGCTGGGCACCTCCCGGATTACCGTCTCGACCACGCGCTCGGCGACGCCCGCCAGCTCCTTGCGCATGGCGGTGATGACGGCCTCCGGCAGCCGCAGGCCTGCCTGGGGGCTCATCGCGGGCGCCTCGAGCGGCGATTCTTGTCCTCCACGAACAAAAGAATAGTCCCGATTCACTCGGGTAAGGTCAGGACTTGACCAGACTGAGCGGGCAGGATGGTGGCATGGCCACGATCAGCGCGCCACGGCGTACCTCCTCAGGCACGTCGGCGCGTGCGTCCGGAAGCACCTCCCGGGCGCTGTGGCGGATCGCGGAGTCGCTGACCACGCCGCTGATGCCGGCCGACTACCTCGACCTGTTCCACCCGCTGCGCCCCGGCGCCGCCCTGCGCGCCCGGATCGTCTCGGTGGAGCCGGAGACCGCCGACGCGGCCACCATCGTGCTCAAGCCCGGCGCCGACTGGGCCGGCCACGTGCCGGGGCAGTACATCCGCATCGGCATCGACGTGGACGGCGTCCGGCACTGGCGGGCCTACTCGCTGACCCACGGGCCGCGCCGCGACGGACTGATCTCGATCACCGTCAAGGCCGTGCCCGATGGCGTCGTCAGTCATCACCTGGTCCACGACACCCACCCGGGCACGCTGGTCCACCTGGAGCAGGCTGCGGGCGAGTTCGTCCTGCCCGACGACCATCGGCGGTTCCTCTTCGTCACCGCCGGCTCCGGCATCACCCCGGTCATCGGGATGCTGCGCAACCTGTTCCCCTCGACCGACGAGGGCGTGCTGCGGCTGGAGCGCAGCGCCGGCTACGACATCGTCGTCGTGCACGTGGCGCCGAGCCGCCCGGACTCGATCTTCATCCGCGACCTGGAGGCACTGGCCGAGGCCGGCACGATCCGGCTGATCGCGCGGTACGACGACACCCACGGCGTCCTCGACGTCGGCGAGCTCGACGACCTGGTGCCCGACCTGGCCGAGCGGCGGACCTTCGGCTGCGGCCCGGCCGGCCTGCTCGACGCGCTGGAGGCCCACCACGCGGAGGCCGGGATCGAGCTGTTCACCGAGCAGTTCCGGCCCACGCTGCTCGTCACCGGTGAGGGCGGCAGCGTCACGATGACCGCCTCCGGCACCACCTTCGAGGCCGATGGGGCCACCCCGATCCTGGACGCCGCCGAGGAGGCCGGCGTGCTGATGCCCAGCGGCTGCCGGATGGGCGTCTGCATGGGCTGTGTGATCCCGCTGCGCGAGGGCTCGGTGCGCGACCTGCGCAACGGCGCCATCACCACCGCCGTGCCGGAGGAGTCCGACCGCGGCGGCGTACCCATCCAGACCTGCATCAACGCTGCGGCCGGCGACTGCCGCATCGACCACTGACCAACCGCCCCCGACGACAACGGAGCACCGAGGAACCGATGACTGCCATCACCAAGAAGCCCGTGAACCCGACCGCTCACCTCACTCCTGAGGACATCGAGCAGCTCGGCATCGAACTGGACGCGATCCGCCAGGAGATGCTCGACAGCCGGGGGGCGGCCGACGCGGCGTACATCCGCAGGGTCGTCGACGTGCAGCGCAAGCTGGAGCTCGGCAGCCGCGCGGTGCTGCTGGCCAGCGTCTTCCCGCCGGCCTGGATCGCCGGCACCGTCGGCCTGTCGATCGCCAAGATCCTGGAGAACATGGAGATCGGCCACAACGTCATGCACGGCCAGTGGGACTGGATGCGCGACCCGAAGATCCACTCCACCACCTGGGAGTGGGACAACGCCTCGACGGCTGACGGCTGGAAGCACGCGCACAACGAGATCCACCACACCTACACGAACATCGTCGGCAAGGACAACGACCTCGGCTACGGCATCATGCGCGTGGACGAGGACCAGCGCTGGCACCCGATGTACCTCGGCCAGCCGCTGTGGAACTTCATCAACGCCTGCTTCTTCGAGTACGGCATCGCGGCGTACGACCTCGAGCTCGGCAAGAACCTGAGCATCCCGAAGGAGAAGCGCAGCGACGCCTTCAAGCGCCGCGCCAAGGCGACCTTGCGCAAGATCCGCCGGCAGGCGACGAAGGACTACGTCGTGCATCCGGTGATGTCGTTGCCGACCGGCTCGTTCGTGCCCACCCTGGCGGCGAACTTCGTGGCCAATCTGGTGCGCAATCTGTGGAGCCACTCGGTGATCATGTGCGGTCACTTCCCCGAGGGCGTGGAGACCTTCGAGAAGGCGGCGATCCCGGACAAGGAGACCCGCGGCGAGTGGTACCTCCGGCAGATGCTCGGCTCGGCGAACATCTCCGGCTCCAAGGCGATGCACCTGATGACCGGCAACCTGTCCCACCAGATCGAGCATCACCTCTTCCCGGACCTGCCGAGCAACCGGTACGCCGAGGTGGCGCCCAAGGTGCAGGCGCTGTTCGAGAAGTACGACCTGAACTACCACACGGCCCCGCTGCCGCAGCAGGTCTTCTCCGCGTGGCACCGGGTGGTGCGGCTCTCGCTGCCCAACGAGTGGCTGGCCGAGACCAACCTCAAGAACGCCCCGACCCAGCTGATGAAGCTCTACAAGATGACCACCGGGGGGCCCAAGGTCCGCCGCGCCATCGAGGCGCTGGACCGGCGCGCGCGCCGGCAGGCCGAGCAGCGCCTGGCTGCCTGATCTCACGCGGACGTCATTCGGGTCGCTGGAGCGACCGGATCGGATGACGTCCGGCGAGCCTCAGCGCCCGGCGATCGCCAGCGCGCGGCTGGCCAGCGGCTCGGCGGCGACGCGGTCCTCGGGGATCAGCCCGACCCGGGTACGCCGGTCCAACAGGTCGCCCACGTCGGCCGCGCCCTCGTGGGTGACCCCGAAGAGCAGCTCCGCCAGCGTCACCGGGATCCGCTGGTCGACCACGGCCAGCGCCTCCGCGCCGGTGAGCCCATGGGCCAGCGCGTTGGCCAGCACGTCGGGAGCCTCCGTGCCGTAGCGGCGGACCAGCCTGGCCGGCGCGGTCACCTCTGCCAGCTCGGCCGGGGATCCTGCGCCCAGCAGCGGAAGCGATCGGGTCCGGCACGGCGCCGCCTCGAGACCGGCCGTCCGGATCGCCCGGTCGACGGCGTCCTGCGCCATCCGGCGGTAGGTGGTCAGCTTGCCGCCGACGACGGTGACCACGCCGGAGCCGGAGACCAGGACCGCGTGCCGACGGGACAGGTCGGCGGTCGCGCCTCTCGTGCTCAACAGTGGGCGAAGCCCGGCGAAGGAGCCGACCACGTCGTGCCGGGTCAGCGGCCGGGCCAGTGCCCGCGAGATCACCCGGAGCAGGAAGTCGACGTCCTCCTCGGGGACCTCGGGCACGTCCGGGATCTCGCCGTGGACCTCCTCGTCGGTGAGGCCGATGTAGAAGACCCCGGCCGGCTGCGGCAGCGCGAAGACGAAGCGGTTGCTGCTCCCCGGCACCGGCGCCATCACCGCGCACCGCACGCCCATCAGCGAGCGCGAGCGGACCACCAGATGGGTGCCCCGGCTCGGCTTGAGGCTCAGGCCCTCGACCAGCTGCGCGGCCCACACGCCGGTCGCGTTGACGACCGCTCGGGCGTGGATGCGGCGCTCCTCGCCGGTCAGCTCGTCGCGGACCAGGGCGCCGGTGCGGTCGAGGGAGAGAGCGCGGGTCCGGGTGTGCAGGCGCGCGCCGTACGCCGCCGCGGTGCGCGCGATCGCGGTCACCAGGCGGGCGTCGTCGCGCAGCTGGCCGTCCCAGGAGAGCAGTCCGCCGCGGATGTCGTGCGGGATCGCGGGTGCGAGGGCATGCGCCTCGGCGATGCCGATCCGTCGTGCTCGCGGAAGAGTGTCGTGACCGGTGCCCGCCGCGCGCCGGAGGCAGTCGCCGGCGAGGAGTCCGCTGCGGGTGAGCAGCTGCTGACCCGGGCCGATGTCGTCGGTGAGGGGGATCAGCATCGCCAGCCGTCGGACCAGGTGCGGCGCGATCGTCTCCATCAGCAGTCCGCGCTCGACCGCGCTCTCGTAGGCCACGCCGATCTGGCCCTTGGCGAGGTAGCGCAGCCCGCCGTGCACCAGCTTGGAGCTCCAGCGCGACGTGCCCCAGGCGAGGTCGAAGGCGTCGATGGCCGCGACCGACAGTCCGCGGGAGGCGGCGTCGAGGGCGGCCCCGGCCCCGGTGACGCCGAGGCCGACGACCAGCAGGTCGACTCGGTCGGGCAGCCCGGCGGAGCCCGGGACGATGCCGCCCGGGGCGGCACGCGGCCGGCCCACCTCCGGCGCGGTGCTCATCGGGGCCTTCGTCGCGGCGCCGTCCGGAGGAGCGAGGCGGCGGAGGAGGGCGTCCTGGGGTGGCTCATCGGCCCGCTGGTGGCGTGAGGTGCTCGCGCACGGCGTGCGCCAGCTCGGCGTCGAGGCCGGGAAGCGTGATGGCCGGCCGGCGGGAACGGCCGGGACGGGTCATCGTGCCGGCCGAGATGGCGAAGCCGTGGCTGAGCAGCAGGATCGTACGCGCGAGCAGGTCGGGGTCGCCGTCGCGGACCGAGCCCTCCTCCTGCCCGGCCCGGATCAGGTCGGCCAGCAGGTCCAGCACCAGCAGCTGAGAGCGTCCCGGTCGCTGCAGCAGATAGGGCAGCAGCAGCTCGGGGTCGAGCTCGAGGAGGCGGGAGAAGAGCGGGTTGCCGCGCATGGCCGCCACCGTCCCGGTGACCGCGTGCACGAGCCGGTCCAGGCAGGTCCCCTCATCGGTGAGGGCCAGCAGGGACCTCCACTCGCGGGTCATCAGATCGCCGAGCAGGCTGTCGGTGTCGGACCAGCGGCGGTAGATGGTCATCCGGCTCACGCCCGCCCGCCGGGCGATGTCGGTGAGCGTCGTCCGGCTCCAGCCGACGGCGAGCAGAGCGTCGCGCGCGGCGTCCAGCAGGACGTCGTCCGCGATGGCCGCCGAGCGATCCGCCGTGACACCGGCGTTGCCGGAGACCTTGTGACGAACTGACGTCATATGTCACACTGTAACATATGAGCCGCGAGATGCACTGGAGTCGCTGGGGTGACCCGGCCGAGGCCGGACCGCTCCCGCAGAGCACCCGGGAGCTGGTCGACGCCTTCATCGGCACCGCCGACACCCTGGCCGTGGATCCCGCCGAGGTCCGGCTCAGTGAGCCGCTGGCCGCGGAGCTGGTCGCCGAGCTGGCTGAGCTCGTCGGCGCGGAACACGTCCTGCTCGACCACGACACCCGGCTGCGGCGTACCCGTGGCAAGTCGACGCCCGACCTGCTCCGCCTGCGCGCGGGCGACGGCAGCGACTCCCCGGACGCCGTGGTCCGGCCGGCCGGCCATGACGAGGTGGCCGCGGTCATCGACTGGTGCGTGCGCCGGCACGTCGCCCTGGTGCCCTTTGGCGGGGGCACGTCCGTCGTCGGCGGTCTGGTCGCGCGCCGCGAGGGCTACGCCGGCGTGATCTCCCTCGACCTGGCCCGGCTGAACCGTCTCGTCGAGGTCGACCGTGTCTCGATGACGGCCGTACTGGAGCCGGGCCTGCGCGGTCCCGAGTCCGAGGCGCTGCTGGCGGCGGAGGGCCTGATCCTCGGTCACTTCCCGCAGTCGTTCGAGTACGCCTCGATCGGCGGCTTCGCGGCCACCCGCTCCTCGGGCCAGTCCTCGGCCGGCTACGGCCGCTTCGACTCGCTGGTCGTCGGGCTCACCGTGGCGACGCCGCTGGGCACGCTCTCACTCGGTGACTCGCCGGCCAACGCCGCGGGTCCGGACCTGCGCGAGCTGGTGATGGGCTCCGAGGGTGCCTTCGGCGTGGTGACCGCCGTGCGCGTGCGGGTGCGGGCGCTGCCGGAGGTGAAGGAGTACGAGGGCTGGCGGTTCGAGTCCTTCCCCGCCGGCGCCACCGCCCTGCGCGAGCGCGCGCAGGGCGGCGTGCTGCCGACCGTGCTCCGGCTGTCGGACGAGACCGAGACCGCGATCAACCTGGCCAGGCCGAGCGAGATCGGCGGCACCCCCGAGGACGGCACGGCCGCCGGCGGGTGCCTGCTGATCGTCGGCTACGAGGGCACCCCGGCGGCGGTCGCGGCCCGGCGTACGGCGTGCACGGTGGTGCTCGCCGAGCAGGGCGGCGCTCCGCTCGGCGTCGAGCCCGGCGCCGCCTGGGCGGAGGGGCGCTTCCACGGGCCGTACCTGCGGGACGGACTGCTCGACGTCGGCGTCCTGGTCGAGACCCTGGAGACGGTGACCTTCTGGTCCAACCTCGACCGGGTCTACGCGGCCGTGAAGGACGCGCTCACCGCCAGCCTGGGCGACGCGTCGCTGGTCCTCTGTCACATCTCGCATGTCTACGAGACCGGCGCCTCCCTCTACTTCACCGTCGCCGCCCGCCAGGCCGCCGACCCGCTGGCCCAGTGGCTGGCAGCCAAGTCCGCCGCCTCCGCCGCCATCCTCGCCTCCGGCGCCTCCATCACCCACCACCACGGCATCGGCCAAGACCACAAGCCCTGGCTCGCCCAGGAGATCGGCCCCGTCGGCGTCGAGATCCTCCGCGCCGTCAAGGACCGCCTCGACCCGACGGGAGTCCTCAACCCCGGCGTGCTCATCCCCTAGCTCTGTCGGACCCTGGCCTGCGTCGTAGCAGCGTTCACTCCTTGTATGGGCCAGCGCCAGTTGGCGTGCAGCGCCGCGCCTCTGCGCCGCCAGGTCCTACGCGGCGTTATGACGCTTCGGGCGTGGCGAGCGGAGGAGGCACGCTGCGACCAACCGACGGCATGCCCAGGCATGATAAGGTAAGCTTATGAGCCTGCTGGCTGAGTACCTCGGAGCGCGGCACACGGAGGATGTAGCGCGGCTGCGGCGCGTGCTCGCGCTTCGGGCAGTGACAGCGACTGGCATGAGTCAGCGGGAGATCGCGGGGGCGCTGGGGATCAGTCAGCCGGCGGTGAGTCAGCAGTTGAAGGCAGCGCCGGATCTGTCGAGCGTTCACCCCGAGACGCTGATCGAGGCAGCCGCGCCGGTGCTCCGGCGTCTCGCCGAGGAGGCGGGATACACAAG
>CAZTHV010000103.1:0-9938 GCA_964613165.1 uncultured Marmoricola sp. | reverse complement strand
CCGTCCGAGCCGACCGCGCGCACGGACAGCCGGTGCCGGCCAGGAGACGCGTCCCACGGCAGGTACCACTGCCGCCAGTAGTCCATGCCCGCGTCCGGCCCCAGCCGGGCCGGCTGCCACGGGCCGCCGTCGACGCTCACCTCGACGCGCTCGATGCCGACGTGCTGGGCCCAGGCGACGCCGCCGATCGCGTGCCGGCCGCTCTCGATGGTGCTCAGCGGCTTGGGAGTGTCGATCCGGCTGGAGATCCGGATGGGGGCGTCGGTGGCCCAGTCGCGCTCGGTCCAGTACGCCTGCTTCTCGGCGTACGTCGTGAGGGTCAGCCGGGCGAGCCACTTGGTCGCGCCGACGAACCCGTAGAGGCCGGGGACGACCAGGCGCGCGGGGAAGCCGTGCTCGCGCGGGAGCGGGACGCCGTTCATCCCGACGGCGACCAGCGCCTCGCGGTCGTCCAGCACGGCGTCGAGAGGGGTGCTGATGGTGAAGCCCTCGACGTCGGTGGAGAGGATCTGGTCCGCACCCTCCCGGACTCCTGCGCGGTCGAGCAGTCCCGCCAGCGGCACACCGAGCCAGCGCGCGCCGCCGACGAGCTTGCCGCCGACCTCGTTGGAGACGCAGGTGAGGGCGATGTCGCGCTCGACCAGCGGCATCGCCAGCAGATCGGCGTAGGCGAGCCGCACCCGCCGCTCGACCATGCCGTCGATGCGCAGGTCCCACTCGGTCTGGTCCACGATCGGCACGGAGAGCTTGGTGTCGACGCGGTAGAAGTCCTTGTTGGAGGTCCGGAACTCGCTGATGCCGGGGTGCTCCGCCTCGAGGCCGGCGGGCAGGCCGGGCAGCGGCCGGGCCGCTCGGGGCAGCACGATGTCGGAGATCCGCGACCGCGCCCGGACGATCCACTGTCCCGCTGCCGCCGTGACCGCCGCGCCGGCGAGGAGCCCGCCCGAGGCGATCAGCACACCGCGCCGCGAGGGTCCGTCCGCGGATGGCGGTGGCTCGCGGCGGAGCCGCCCGCCGAGCCAGGAGAGGACCACTGGTCCGGTCGCGATCGCGATCAGGGAGGGGACGAGGTCGGCGGGACCCGCGTCGGGCCGGAGGAGAGCTGCGGCGGCGGCGAGCGCGACCAGGCCCGCGGTCGCCAGCAGGCCGGCGACGGGGTGGCGGCGGCTGAGCACGCCGGCGAGACCCGCGAGGGCGAGCGTGCCGATCAGGACGCTGCCGAGCAGGACCGGCTTGTCCCAGGCGCCGAGCTCGCGGACGGCCCACTCCTTCACCGGTGTCGGGGTGGCGTCGATGACCGCCGAGCCGACGGCGAGCACCGGCGAGGACTTGGGGTCGAGGAGCGCGGCGGTGAGATGGGCGAGCGCCATCGCCGTGACGGCGGCGACGATGCCCGCGCCGGCGTACCGGGCGGTGGTGCGGTCCGGTCTCCTCATGGGGGTGGTTCGGAGCGGGCGGCGGGCGGGATGGGTGTGGCCGCTGGATAGGGTCGCGGATGTGACGGTGGCCAGTGGGATCGGCTCGATGCCGGGAGAGGACTACGCCGAGGCGGTCCGGGTCGTGCTGGGAGAGGTGCCGGATCTGCCGTACCTGCCCGAGCTCCCGGAGCGAGGCGCCACCGCCACGATGACCGGGCGGGCGCTGGCGATGATCGGCGAGCTTGGCTTCGACCTGCAGCCGGCGGGCTGGCGACTCACCGATCGACCGGGCTTGGACCACCGCCGGGCGCGCTCCCTGCTCGCCCACGACCTCGACGTGATCGAGGAGCAGGCCCAGGACCTGGAGGGCGAGCTCAAGGTGCAGGTCGCCGGCCCATGGACACTGGCCGCGACCGTCGAGCGACCTCGTGGGGACCGGCTGCTGGCCGACCACGGCGCCCGGCGGGAGCTGGCCCAGGCCCTGGCGCACGGCCTGACCGAGCATCTCCGCGACATCGGCCGCCGGCTGCCCGGTGCGCGCCTGCTGGTCCAGGTGGACGAGCCCGCACTGCCGGCCGTCCTGGCCGGCCAGATCCCGACCGCCTCCGCCTTCGGCCGCCACCGCGTGGTCCACCCGCCCGAGGCGAGTGAGGCGCTGGAATGGGTGTTCGGCGCTGCCGCCGAGGCGGATGCCCTCCCGCTGGCGCACTGCTGCGCCGCGGACGTGCCGGTCGCGCTGCTGCGCGATGCCGGGGCGCGGGGAGTCTCGGTCGACCTCGCGGTGCTCGGCGCGGCGGCGTACGACGAGATCGGCAGCCTGCTCGACGACGGCGGGCGTCTGCTGCTGGGCGTCGTACCGGCCGTGGATACGCCCGAGCCGCCGACCGAGCGTCAGCTGGTCGACCGCGTCGCCCGCCTCTGCGACATGCTCGGCTTCGCGTCCGAGGAGATCGCGGACCGGCTCGTCCTGACCCCCGCCTGCGGCCTCTCCGGCGCCACGATGACCTATGTCAGGTCGGTCCTGCCACTGCTGCGGACGACCGCGCGACACCTCGCCGAGGGCTGAACCCGACGAGGGCCTCAGGGAGCGGGCGTCGCCGGGGGAGTGGCCGGCTCCTGCGGCTCGGTGGGCGTCGCCGTCGGCGTCGGCGCGGGGGTGGTCGGCTCGTCGGTCGGCCCCTCCGTGGGGTCCTCGGTGGGTCCGTCGGTCGGTCCCGCGGTGGGCTCAGGTGTCGGTGTGGGCGTCACCGTCACGGCAGGCGTCGGCACCGGGCGGGGCCGGGTCGGGCGGGAGTCGCTGTCGCGGACGTTGCCCAGCGTGGTCCCGCTCTTGTCGTTGCCGCCGACGACGGCGGAGAGCGGCTCGCCGATCACTGCCTCCAGCACCGTGATCCCGCCGAGCGTCACCACGAGGACGGCGGCGGAGACAGCGGCGAGCTTGGCCCAGGGCAGTCGGCCTCTGGCGGACTCCTCCGTGGTGACCTTCGTGGTGACCGACGGGGTGGCCGGCAGCACCGCGGTCGCGTCGGCCGCCTCTTCGGCCACGGGCTCTGGCGCGTCGGGGTCCGGCACGGGCGCGTCGACGGGTTGCGGCGCGTTGGGGTCGGGCACCGGAGAGTTGAGCGTGGTGCGCTCCCGCAACTGGGCGGAGTACTGCCGGACCACGGTCGTGCTGCGCCGGAGGGAGCGGGTGTACGTCGCCGAGGCGACCGTCGCGACGACGCTGCCGACGACCGCGCCGATGATCGTGCCGGCGACTCCGAGCGTCGAGGCGACGAAGGCCGAGGAGCCTGCCGCGAGGGCCGCGCCGGCGATCTGGGCGATGGAGAGCCCGAGCCGGCGGTCGCTCTGCTCGTGGGTCTTCTCGTCCATTGCGTGCTTCGGGCCTTCCTGACGGGGGGTGCCTCTCGACGTCCTACCCCAGTTGAACGCACGGGACCGCCGAACGGTTGCCGATCCCGGCCGTGATGCCGGCCACGGTCCGGGAACGGCAAGATGGTCCCGTGACGACGGCGAACGACGAGACCGAGGCCCGGAGCGAGCATCAGGAGCTGGCCGAGCGGGTGGAGGAGGCGCGGTTCCGCTACTACGTCAAGGACGATCCCACTCTCTCCGATGCCGAGTTCGACCAGATGATGCGCCGGCTGGAGGAGTTGGAGGAGGCGTTCCCCCAGCTGCGGACGCCCGACTCGCCGACGCAGAAGGTCGGCGGCGCGGTCTCGACCGAGTTCACGGCCGTGGACCACCTGCAGCGGATGGAGAGCCTGGACAACGCGTTCAGCTTCGAGGAGCTGGAGGCCTGGCAGGCGCGGCTGGTGCGCGAGGGTGTGGACCACCCGGCGCTGCTGTGCGAGCTCAAGGTCGACGGGCTGGCGATCAACCTGCTCTACGAGCGCGGCCGGCTGGTCCGGGCGCTCACCCGCGGTGACGGACGCACCGGCGAGGACGTCACCCCCAACGTGAAGACCATCGACTCGATCCCGCACGTCCTGACCGGCAGCGACGAGCTCCCGGTCCCCGACCTGGTGGAGATCCGCGGCGAGGTGTTCCTGCCGATGGCCGCCTTCGAGCGGCTCAACGCCGCGATGGTGGACGCGGGCCGGCCGATGTTCGCCAACCCGCGCAACGCCGCAGCCGGATCGCTGCGCCAGAAGGACCCCCGGGTCACCGCGACCCGAGCCCTGGACATGGTCTGCCACGGCGTCGGCGCGCGGAAGGGCTTCGAGCCCACGGCCCAGTCCGCGTCGTACGCCGCCATGCGGGCCTGGGGTCTGCCGACCAGCGACCGGGTCGAGGTGGTGCCCGATCTCGCGGGCGCGCTGAGGTACATCGAGCGCTACGGCGAGCACCGTCACGACGTCGAGCACGAGATCGACGGCGTGGTGATCAAGGTCGACGCGGTGTCGATCCAGCGCCGGCTCGGCTCGACCTCACGCGCGCCGCGATGGGCTATCGCGTACAAGTACCCGCCCGAGGAGGTCAACGCCACGCTGCTGGCCATCGAGGTCAACACCGGACGCACCGGCCGGGTCACGCCGTACGGCGTGATGGAGCCGGTCAAGGTCGCCGGCTCGACCGTGGAGCGGGCCACCCTGCACAACGCCTACGAGGTCAAACGCAAGGACGTCCGGCCCGGCGACACGGTGATCCTGCGCAAGGCTGGTGACGTCATCCCGGAGATCCTCGGCCCGGTGCTCGGCGTGCGCCCGGAGGGGCTGCCCGAGTGGGAGATGCCGACCGAGTGCCCGGCGTGCGGCACCACGCTGGCGGAGCAGAAGGAGGGCGACAAGGACCTGCGCTGCCCCAACCACCGGTCCTGCCCGGCGCAGGTGCGGGAGCGGGTCTTCTATGTCGCCTCGCGCAACGCCTTCGACATCGAGGGGCTGGGCTACGAGGCCGGCGCGGCGCTGCTGGACGCCGGCGTGATCACCGACGAGGGCGACGTCTTCGACCTCGACGAGGCCGGGCTGCTGCGTACCGAGCTGTTCACCCGCGCGCCCAAGAAGGGCGAGGAGGGGCCACAGCTCTCGGCCAACGGCCGCAAGCTGCTGGACAACCTGGACAAGGCCAAGGAGCAGCCGCTGTGGCGGGTGCTGGTGGCGCTCTCCATCCGGCACGTGGGTCCGTCCGCGGCGCGCGCTCTGGCCACCGAGTTCGGCTCCATGGCCGCGATCCGCGAGGCGAGCCAGGAGCAGCTCGCCGCGGCCGAGGGCGTCGGGCCGACCATCGCCGAGTCCATCCGCCGCTGGCTCGACGATCCGGACCAGGAGTGGCACGGGCAGATCATCGACCGCTGGGCTGCCGCCGGCGTCCGGATGGAGGACGAGCGCGACCAGTCGACCGAGCGGACGCTGGAGGGCCTGACGGTGGTGGTCACCGGCTCGCTGGTCGACTTCTCCCGGGACTCGGCCAAGGAGGCGATCCTCGCCCGCGGCGGCAAGGCCGCCGGGTCGGTGTCGAAGAAGACCGACTACGTCGTGGTCGGCGAGAGCGCCGGCTCCAAGGCGGACAAGGCCGAGCAGCTGGGCGTGCCGGTCCTCGACGAGGACGGCTTCAAGCGCCTGCTCGCCGAGGGGCCGCCCGCCGAGTGACGCTCCCTAGGGCGCGTCTCCCAATACCGTGGCCTGCTGACGGCCGAGCATTGAGAGACATGCCCTAGCCGGCGAGATGGCTCCAGCGCGGGGCCAGCTCGCTCCAGGGACCGGTCGCGGCGACCTCGCCGTCGGCCAGCACGACGACCCGGTCGGCGCGGGCCAGCGCGGCCCGCTTGGCGGTGGCGCCGATCACCGTGATGCCGCGCTGCCGCAGCGCGGTCCACAGCTCCACCTCGGTCGCCGCGTCCAGTGCGCTGGAGACGTCGTCGGCCAGCAGCAGCTCGGCATCGGTGGCCAGCGCCCGGGCCAGCGCCAGGCGCTGCACCTGACCGCCGGAGAGGCGGACCCCGCGGTGACCGACGAGGGCATCCCTGCCACCCGCGTCGGCGATGTCGGTGTGCAGTCTGGCGTCGGTGACCGGCCGGTCGAAGACCCGGTCGTGTCCGAGCCGGACGTTGTCGGCGAACGTGCCGGACAGGACCCGGGGGACCTGCGCGACGTACGCGACCTGCCCTGGACGCAGGAAGCGTTGCGGGTCCTCGACCAGCCGATCGTTCCAGACGATCCGACCCCGGTGCGCGATCAGCCCGGCGAGGGCCGCGAGCAGGCTGGACTTGCCCGAGCCGACCTGTCCGACCAGCAGCACCAGCTCGCCCGGCTCGACGGCCAGGTCGACGCCCGAGACGCCGACGGTGCCGTCGTCGTGGACCGCCGCGAGGTCGCGCAGCTCGAGTCGCCGCAGGCCGACCCGCTGGACCGGTCCGGGCGCGGGAGCGGCGCCGGTGACCAGGTCCACGCCCGGAGGCAGCCGCATCAGATCGGCGCCGCCGGCGTACCGGCTGGTCTCCTCCTGCCACGCGCGGGTGCCCGGCGCCTCGGTGACCACCAGCCCGGCGACCCGGCCGAACCAGTCGAACCCGGCCACGGCGTTGGCGACCAGGAGCGTGGTCGCCAGTCCCCAGCTGCCGGCGAGGTGGGCCGACCACGCGGCCACGAGTCCGCACTGCACCATCACCATCGGCACGCCGTCGAGGACGGCCTGAACCCGGTGCTCGCGGACCGCGGCGGCGACCCGGCCGGAGTCGACCGTGCGCAGATGCGCGTGGATGTCCGGTGTGGCGGCGGCCAGCTTGACCGTGCGCGCCGACTCCAACGCCGAGACCAGCGCCCGTCCGAATCGTGCGCGCGCCGTGGAGGCGGCGGCCGCTGACCGACCGGCGATGGGACGGCCGACGGTCGAGGCCAGAGCGGAGGTGACCAGTACGGCGAGCAGCACGGCGCCGGCCAGCCACGTGCCGGCGAGCAGCGCGGTGAGGGCCGCGATGAGCATGCCGTTGACGAAGTCGACCCACCGGTCGGCGTACCGGGCGTAGCGGTCGGCGTCCATCGAGCGCGCCACCACCTCGCCGGGCGGCGTCCGCGGCAGCCGGCGCTGGCTGGTCTGCCCGTGGAGCACCGCCATCCGGACCCGGAGCATCACCTCGATCCACCAGCGCGGGTAGCGCCAGTACGCGTCGGCCAGCATGAGCGGCGCGGCCAGCAGCGAGACGACGAGCAGGACCGAGAGCGCGTACGGAGTGCCGCCCGCCTGCAGGTCCTCCACCATCCGGCCCCAGAGCAGACCGGTGACGGCGCCCTGGGCGCCGACCAGTGACGTGCCGAGGAAGAGCGCGGCGCCGGCCGGTCCCCACCACGGCCGGACGGTCAGCACGTGCAGGATGCCCCGGGCCAAAGACGGCCCGGTGCCGATCTCGGGCTGCGCCGGAGGCGGTCCGGCGCGGCGTCGGCCGCCGACGGTGGCGATGTCGTCCTCGTCGGCGGGCTCGGTCGCCGTGCGGACCGGGCCCGGATGGTCGAGCTCGGCACGGCCGGCGATGAGCAGGTCCCGGAACGGTCCGTCCGCCTCGGCCAGCTCGGTCCGGGCACCGTGCTGGACCACCTGGCCGCGGTCGAGGACCGCGACCGCAGGGGCCCGCTGGATGGTGGAGAGCCGGTGGGCGATCAGCACGCCGGTCCGCCCGGTGAGCAGGCGGTCGGCCGCGGAGACCACCCGGTGCTCGGTCAGCGGATCCATCCGGGCGGTGGCCTCGTCGAGCACGACGACCCGGACGTCGCGCACCAGCAGCCGGGCGAAGGCGACCAGCTGCTCCTCGCCGGCCGACAGCGAGGTGCCGCCGGGACCGAGCCGGGTGTGGATGCCGTCCGGGAGGCCGGAGACCCACTCGCTCAGGCCGAGTCCGGCCAGCGCCCGCTCCGCCTCGGCGACGGGCCGCTCGCCGAAGAGCGTGACGTTCTCGGCCAGCGTGCCGGCCAGGATCTCGGTGCGCTGGGTCACCACGCCGACCGCGGCGCGCAGCCGCTGCAGGTCGAGGTCGAGCACATCGACGCCGCCGATGAAGACCGTGCCGCGCGGAGGCTCGACCGCGCGGGAGAGCAGCGAGGCGACCGTCGACTTGCCGGATCCGGTGCGTCCGACCAGGGCGATGGTCTGGCCCTCGGGGACGTGGAGGTCGACACCTTGCAGCGCGAAGGCGCCCTCGGGGTAGGAGAAGTTCAGGTCACGGATCTCGACCTCCAACGCGGCACCGCCGGGCACCGGCTGCCCGCCGACCGGCTCGGGGGGCAGCGCGAGCATCTGCCGCAGCCGGATCACCGCGCCGAGTCCGGCCTGGATGTCGGGCAGCTGCTCGGCCAGGTCGGCGACCTGCCCGACGAAGGCCGAGGTGACCAGGAAGAGCGTGACCAGCCGTGCGACAGACATGTCGTCGCTCGCCGCCACCGCGACACCCGCGACCGCCACGCCTGCCAGCAGGGAGTGCAGCAGCACCCCGCTGCGGCGGACCAGCCGGCTCTCCAGGTCGAGTACCTCGCGGAACCTCGCATGCACCGACGCGGAGAGCTGCGCGACCCGGGCCACCACGTGGGCCTGACCCAGACTGGTGCGCAGGTCGTCGCGGCCCGCGATGCCCTCCTCCAGGACCGCGGCGTGATCGGTCCACGCCATCTCCTCGATCACCTTGCGCCGGGCGATCTCGCCGAGCAGCGGCCGGACCACGAGCGCGGTGGCGGCGACCAACAGCGGCAGCAGCAGCCAGGCGGGCCACCAGGTGATGCCGGCGACGATCCACATCGGCACGATGCCGAACAGTGCCCGGAACAGCATCCACAGCTGCCAGCGGACGAGGTTGCCGACCTCGTGGGTGTCGTCGTCGACCCGGTCGAGGATCTCGCCGACGGCCTGCTCGCCCAGGGTGGCGAGTGGCTGGCTCAGCGCGGCGGCGAGCAGATCCTCGCGCAGCCGGCCCTCGGCGCGGTCGGAGACCCCGACCCACAGGATCTTGCCGATGGTGTCGATCGCCGACGCGCCGACCACGCAGAGTGCGAGGAGACCCAGGAGCGCGCCCGTGGGGTGCTCCGCCAGACGGCCGGCCACCACGGTGCCGAGCGTGGCGCCCACGGCGGCGACGGCGACGCAGGCCAGCGCGGTCACCGAGATCGGGCCTCGCAGCCGCCGCCAGTCCACCACCCGGCGGGGGTCCGGGGGAGGCGTCGGGGAGGGAGCGGAGGCTCCTTCGGCGGCGGCCGTCAACGTCTCGGTCATGACCTGTCGACATTACGCCGGGACAGCGACGGAGCTCTTCCGGTTTTCCGCGGGATCGGCGTCGCGGAGGCAGGTCCGGGCGGGGCCGAGGCGGCTCATAGGATGAGTGCTCGCCCCCTTGCTCATTCACACAGAGCCCTCTCGATCAGGAGCAGTGCATGCCCGAGATCACCCGCGACGAGGTGGCCCACCTGGCCGACCTCGCCCGGATCGACCTCTCCGCCGAGGAGCTGGACCATCTGGCCCCGCAGCTCTCGGTGATTCTGGAGAGCGTCGCCTCGATAGCCGACGTCGCCGCCGCCGACGTGCCGCCGACCTCTCACCCGATCCCGGTCACCAACGTCTTCCGCGAGGATGTGGTCGTTCCCGGTCTCACCGCCGAGCAGGCGCTCTCGGGCGCGCCGCAGGTGGAGGAGCAGCGCTTCGCGGTGCCGCGCATCCTGGGGGACGAGCAGTGAGCGAGCTGATCACCCGCAGCGCGGCCGCGCTGGCCGAGGCGCTCGCCTCCGGCGAGACCACCAGCGTTGCGCTGACCCAGGCCCACCTCGACCGGATCGCTGCGGTCGACGGCGCAGTTCACGCCTTCTTGCACATCGATGCCGAGGGCGCACTCGCCCAGGCGGCGGAGTCCGACGCACGCCGGGCCACCGGCTCGCCGGCCTCGCCATTGGACGGGGTCCCGGTCGCGGTCAAGGACGTGCTGGCCACCGACGGTCTGCCGACCACCTGCGGCTCCCGGATCCTCGAGGGCTGGGTCCCGCCGTACGACGCCACGGTGGTCTCCCGGATCCGGGCGGCCGGTCTGCCCATCCTCGGCAAGACCAA
>CAZTHV010000102.1:0-9978 GCA_964613165.1 uncultured Marmoricola sp. | reverse complement strand
CAAGAAGCTCTACGCGCTGCGCGACGTCACCGGCACCGTCGAGGCGATCCCGCTGATCGCCAGCTCGATCATGAGCAAGAAGATCGCGGAGGGCACCGGCTCGCTGGTCCTCGACGTCAAGGTCGGTACCGGCGCGTTCATGAAGGACCTGGACCGGGCCCGGGAGCTGGCCGAGACGATGGTGGCGCTCGGCACCGACGCGGGCGTGCGGACCGTGGCACTGCTCACCGACATGTCCACCCCGCTGGGCCTGACCGCGGGCAACGCCCTGGAGGTGCGCGAGTCCGTCGAGGTGCTCGCCGGCGGCGGCCCGGCCGACGTGGTCGAGCTGACCCTGGCGCTGGCCCGGGAGATGCTCACGGGAGCCGGCCGCGAGGACACCGATCCGGCCGGTGTGCTCGCCTCCGGTGCGGCCATGGACACGTGGCGGTCGATGATCGCCGCGCAGGGCGGCGACCCGTCCGCGCCGCTCCCGGTCGCCCGCGAGCAGCATGTCGTGACGGCGCCGGCCACCGGCGTCCTGACCAGGCTGGACGCGATGGCGGTCGGCATGGCGTCCTGGCGGCTGGGCGCGGGACGGGCCACCCTTGGCGGCGCGGTCCAGGCCGGAGCGGGGGTCGAATGGCGCGCCCGGCCGGGTGATCGGATCAGGGCGGGCGAGCCGCTGCTCACGCTGCACACCGACGAGCCGGAGCGCTTCGAGCGGGCACTCGCCGCGCTGGAGGGTGGCTACGAGGTCGCGGCCGACGGCACGGCGTACCAGCCCACGCGGCTGGTGCATGACCGGATCGGCTGACCCGCGTCCCACGTCCTAGGGCCCTTGGGCCCTTGGCACGGGATCACGGGTCGGACAGGGTGGGGACATGGACGCACCTGTGACCGTCGCCTACGACGGCTCCGCCGAATCCGATCTCGCCGTGGCCTGGGCCGCCCGGTACGCCGGCAGCGCCGGCCTCCCGGTGCGCGCAGTGGTGGTCGTGCCGCCCGACGACTGGGCAGCCGGGTTCCGCCAGGACTGGGGCGAGGACTACATCGAACGGCTGGTCGAGCGCGCCGAGACCGGGCTGCGTGAGGCCCTGGTGGGTGAGGCCAGGCCGGCTGAGGCCGGGGCGGCCGACCCGGTCGTGGAGATCCACCACGGGCCCGTCGTGTCCACGCTGTTGGCGATGGACGCCGCGCTGCTCGTGCTCGGCAGCCTCGGTCACGGCCAGCTCGCCGGCGCATTCCTGGGATCGGTCAGCCAGGCGCTCGCGCGCCGGGCGACCTGTCCGGTGGTGGTGATCCGCGCGCCCGCCGACGCGGCGGCCAAGCGGGTCGTCGTCGGCGTCGACGGCTCCGAGCACAGCGAGCGCGCCCTGGGCTTCGCGATCGACGTCGCCGAGGCGCTCGGCGTCCCGGTCGCGGTGCGGCACGGATGGCGGCTCACCAACGTCCCGATCGACATGCGCGGAGAGGTGGCGCCGGGGCTCGTCGCCCGGATCGAGGAGGAGCAGCGCGTCCCGGCCGAGATGGTCGAGCGTGCCCGCGCCGCCCACCCAGAGGTCGAGATGGAGGTCGACAGCGTGCCGGTCGCTGCCGCGCACCTGCTCTCGGACGCCTCGCGCAGCGCCGCGTTGGTCGTGGTCGGCTCGCGCGGCCGGGGCGCGGTCGAGGGGATGCTGTTCGGATCCGTCAGTCAGGATGTGCTGCACCGGGCGCAGTGTCCGGTGGCCGTGGTTCCCTAGCCCGTCAGGGACACAGCCCGTCAGGACAGCCCCTCAGGGCAGCAGCAGCACGACCGTCTCGGCGATGCAGGCGGGCTTGTCCACGTCCTCGATCTCGATCACGTGGCGCAGGATGAGCTGCTTGCCGGCCGGGACGCCGGTCACCGCCGCGACGGAGATGGTGCACCTGATCCGGGAGCCGACCGGGACCGGGTGCGGGAAGCGGACCTTGTTCACGCCGTAGTTCAGCTTCGCGCCCGGCGTACGCAGGTCGTAGACCTGCGCACCGAGCCATGGCAGCAACGAGAGGGTCAGGTAGCCGTGGGCGATCGTGCCCCCGAACGGCCCCTCCTTCGCGCGCTCCACGTCGACGTGGATCCACTGGTGGTCGCCGGTCGTCTCGGCGAACCGGTCGACACGCTCCTGGGTGATCTCGAGCCAGTCGGAGGTACCGAGCTCATGACCGGTCGCGGCCTCGATCTCCTCGAACGTGGTGAAGACGCGCATTGCGGTGCTCCTGGTCGTTGTACGTAGGGTCGTTGTGTCTGCTCGCCGTGTCGTGGGTCGCTGTGCCTGGTGGACGCCGTGACGACGTGGCGGTGCTTGGATGGGATGCATGGCCGAACCTACCCGTGAGCTGATCCGCCGGGCGCCCAAGGTCCTGCTGCACGACCACCTCGACGGCGGGCTGCGCCCGGCGACCGTCATCGAGCTCGCCGCGGAGGCCGATCACGAGCTGCCCGCCTCCGACGCGGAGTCGCTCGGGCGATGGTTCGTCGAGGCGGCCGACTCCGGGTCGCTGGAGCGCTACCTGGAGACCTTCGACCACACCGTGGCGGTCATGCAGACCGCCGACGCGCTCACCCGGGTCGCGCGGGAGTGCGTGGAGGACCTGGCCGCCGACGGCGTGGTGTACGCCGAGGTGCGCTACGCCCCCGAGCAGCACCTGGAGGGCGGGCTCTCCCTGGAGGGCGTGGTGGCCGCCGTACAGCGTGGGCTCGACGAGGGCCAGGCGGCGGCCGGCCGCCTGAACGGTGCCGGGGAGGGCATCGTGGCCCGCCAGCTGCTCACCGCGATGCGCCACCAGGCCAACTCCCGTGAGATCGCCGAGCTCGTCGTGAAGCACCGCGACGACGGTGTCGTCGGCTTCGACATCGCGGGCGCGGAGGCCGGCTACCCGCCGACCCGGCACCTGCATGCCTTCGAGTACCTCCAGCGCGAGAACGCCCACTTCACCATCCACGCGGGGGAGGGCTTCGGGCTGCCGTCGATCTGGGAGGCGATCCAGTGGTGCGGGGCCGACCGGCTTGGTCACGGCGTGCGGATCGTGGACGACATCACCATGGCCGACGGCCCGCCCCGCCTGGGCCGGCTGGCGGCGTACGTCCGGGACAAGCGGATCCCGCTGGAGCTGTGCCCGCATTCCAACGTGCAGACCGGCGCCGCGGCGTCGATCGCCGACCACCCGATCGGGATGCTCGCCGGCCTGCGCTTCCGGGTGACGGTCAACACCGACAACCGGCTGATGAGCGGCACCTCGATGACCCACGAGATGGCGGCGCTCGTCGACGCCTTCGGCTGGGACCTGACCGACCTGCGCTGGGTGACGATCAACGCGATGAAGTCCGCGTTCGTCCACTTCGACGAGCGGCTGCGGATCATCGACGAGGTGATCAAGCCCGGCTATGCCGCCCTGGGTGCCTGAGTGCCGGGGTTCCTGAGTGCCTGGCGTCGAATCAGAGGTCTCATCGGATCACAGGTTCACCGGTGATCCGACCGCTTCGGAGGTGCTGCAACGCCTCCTGAGCGGGTCTTTCACAGGTAAGCCTGTGAAAGCGCCCCTCAGCGCACGCCCCAGGAGTAGGTCTGCTTGCGCAGCTTCAGATAGACGAAGGTCTCGGTGCCGCGGACGCCGGGGATCGTGCGGATGCGTGTGGAGAGCACCTCCAGCAGGTGCTCGTCGCTCTCGCAGACCGCCTCCACCAGGATGTCGAAGCCGCCGGCGGTGATCACCACGTAGTCGATCTCGTCCATCGCCGCGAGCGCATCGGCGACCGGCTCCAGCTCGCCGTCCACGGAGAGACCGATCATCGCCTGGCGGGCGAAGCCCAGCTCCAGCGGATCGGTGACGGCGACGATCTGCATGGCGCCGCTGTCGGTGAGCCGCTGGACCCGCTGCCGGACGGCGGCCTCGGAGAGCCCGACGGCCTTGCCGATCGCGGCGTACGCCCGTCGCCCGTCCTGCTGGAGCTGCTCGATGATCGCCTTGGAGACGTCGTCGAGCTGGGGCCGGGCCTGGTCCCGGTGCGGTTTGGCAGCCATGGAGCACATGGTCGCGGTCGCCATCACGTTTGCGCAAGTTGTCTGAGTCTGCGGTTTCCGTTGTTCAGCCATGTTTCTGCGACGGAATCTCTTGTCGTAGCCCGGACGCCGTGTCAGGATTCGAGGCAGGGACGGCGAGGAGATAACGGTGACGTCACGGACTGCCGCAGGTCATCAGCTCATCGGGGGTTCTCGGGTCGTCGGATCCCGGGGGGTAAGCCCGGTGGTCGATCCGGCCACCGGGCGCACCCTCGTCCAGGTCAGTCCGGTGCCGGCCGCCGCGGACGACCAGCACGTGATGCACGACATCACCACCGCGGCAGTCCAGCGGTGGCGCCGGACTGTGCTCCGCCACCACCGAGGAGTCTGAAGGATGAGCCCGGTCAGTCGCAGGACCCTGCTCCGTGGCGCCGGCGCCACGGCGTTCGGCGTCGGCAGCCTCGCGGTGCTGCCGCTGTTCGGCACCGAGAGCGTCGAGCAGGACCCGCTGAAGTGCCGCACCACCGACCTGTCGGAGAGCCAGAGGCGGCTGATCGTCTCCAACTGGCCGGCCTACATCGATCCCGCCGAGGACGGTGAGGAGTCGACGTTGCAGACCTTCGAGAAGCGCACCGGCCTCGACGTCACCTATACCGACGACATCAACGACAACGCCGAGTTCTTCGCCAAGGTGCGCAACCAGCTGGGCGCCTGCCAGCCGATCGGTCGCGACATCATCATCATGACCGACTGGATGGCCGGGCGGATGATCAGCCTCGGCTGGATACAGCCGCTGGACGCCGCGAACATCCCGAACCTGCACGCGAACCTGCTGGACGCGCTGCGCGACCGGCAGTGGGACCCCGACCGCACCTACTCCGCGCCCTGGCAGAGTGGCCTGACCGGCATCGCCTACAACTCCAAGGCGGTCAAGGAGGTACGCAGCTTCGAGGAGCTGCTCACCCGCTCCGATCTCAAGGGCAGGGTCACCCTGCTCGCGGAGATGCGCGACACGATGGCCTTCATGCTCCGGGTGGTCGGCGCCGACCCGGACAGATTCACCGAGGACGAGTGGAGCGCCGCGATCGAGCGGCTCCGCAAGGCGGTCAGGGCCGGCCAGATCCGCGGCTTCACCGGCAACGACTACATCCAGGACCTGGCGGCCGGCAACATCGTCGCCTGCGAGGCCTGGTCCGGCGACGTGATCCAGGCACAGTTCGACAACCCCGACATCAAGTTCGTCACGCCCGAGGAGGGCCTGTCGCTGTGGAGCGACAACATGATGGTGCCGAACCTGGCCGCTCACCAGCTCAACGCCGAACGCTGGATCGACTTCTACTACGAGCCGGAGATCGCCGCCCGGCTGGCCGCCTGGGTGAACTACATCTGTCCGGTCAAGGGGGCCAAGGAGGAGATGGAGAAGATCGACCCCGACCTGGTGGACAACAAGCTGATCTTCCCCGACGACGAGATGCTCGCGAACACATTCGACTTCATGCCGCTCGACGACCGTCAGACGGTCCAATTCGAAGGAGACTGGTCCGATGTCACAGGTGGATGACACCGTCGCGCGCCCAGGCGCCGCGGCGGACGACGTCAGTGGGCTGCGGCTCCGGGCACTGACCAAGGAGTTCAGCACCTTCACCGCCGTACGCGACCTCGACCTCGACGTGCCGGTCGGGTCGTTCTTCGCGCTGCTCGGTCCCTCGGGCTGCGGCAAGACCACCACGTTGCGGATGGTGGCGGGGCTGGAGACGCCGACCTCGGGGTCGATCACCCTGGCCGGCCGCGACATCACCTACGACAAGCCGTACCGCCGGCCGGTCAACACCGTGTTCCAGAACTACGCGCTCTTCCCACACCTGGACATCTTCGAGAACATCGCCTTCGGCCTGCGCCGCAAGGGCGGGAAGAACGGGGTGGAGAAGCAGGTCGCGGAGATGCTCGACCTGGTGGAGCTGGGCAGCCAGGCACGCAAGAAGCCGGCCCAGCTCTCCGGTGGCCAGCAGCAGCGGGTCGCGCTGGCCCGGGCCCTGATCAACAGCCCGGAGGTGCTGCTGCTCGACGAGCCGCTGGGCGCGCTCGACCTCAAGCTTCGCCGCTCGATGCAGATCGAGATCAAGCGGATCCAGACCGAGGTCGGCCGCACCTTCATTCACGTCACGCACGACCAGGAGGAGGCCATGACGATGGCCGACACGGTCGCGGTCATGAACGGCGGGGTGATCGAGCAGATGGGCGCGCCAGCTGAGCTCTACGAGAACCCGCGGACCACCTTCGTGGCGAACTTCCTCGGTCAGTCCAACCTCATCGACGGCACCGTCCAGGGCCGGGAGGGCGACTGGATCAAGGTCGACATGTACGGCACGGTCGTCTCCGTGCCCGCCGATCGCTCGCATGCCGAGGGCTCCAGGGGATGGATCGGGATCCGGCCCGAGAAGGTCCTCGTCGCCGCTGTGGGTGAGGAGATCGACGCCCCGGGCAACCATTTCGAGGGCGGTGTCGTCACCGATGTCAGCTTCGTCGGGGTGAGCACGCAGTACCTCGTCCGGATGCCGTGGGGCCAGGAGCTGCAGGTCTTCGAGCAGAACACCGGCCGGCGCCGGCTCTTCGCTCCCGGCGAGACGGTCGACCTGTCCTGGCGCCCGGAGTACGCCTTCCTGCTCGACTACAGCCAGGACGCGACCGCCGGCGTGCAGCGAGAGGACGTGTCGTGAGCGCGCGAGCCGATCGGCACCGCGCACGAGGACGCTCGTGCGCGCCCGGAGCGCTCTGCCGGATCAGCGAGGGAGCACGCGCATGAGCGTCGCACTCGGCGGCGTGGCCGCGTCCGCGGGCGGCGGCTCGGACGGCGACGACGCCCGGGCGGTCGGCCGCCGCCGCTACACCGGCTATCTGCTGCTGCTCCCGCTCGCCATCTGGCTCGGGCTCTTCTTCGTCGTCCCCTTCTACTCCCTGATCGCGACCAGCCTCTACAACCCGAACGGCTCGGTGCTGCGCGGCTACGAGATGGACTGGTCCTTCGGCAACTACGCCGATGCGCTTCGCGACTACTGGCAGCCGATCGTGCGCTCGATGATCTACGGCGGCATCGCGACCCTGATCTGCCTGGTCCTGGGCTTCCTGCTCGCCTACGCGATCGCCTTCAAGGCCGGCAGGTGGAAGAACCTGATGCTGGTGCTGGTGATCGCGCCGTTCTTCACCAGCTTTCTGGTTCGCACGCTGTCGTGGAAGCTGATTCTCGCCGACGACGGCTTCATCGTGAACACGCTGCAATTCCTGCACATCCTCGGCAGCGACGGCCGGCTGCTGGCCACGCCGGTCGCGGTCGTCGCCGGTCTGACCTACAACTTCCTGCCGTTCATGGTGCTGCCGCTCTTCGCCAGCATCGACAAGATCGACTTCAGGCTGATCGAGGCCGCCGGTGACCTCTATGCCTCGCCGTGGGTGGGCTTCTGGAAGGTGACCTGGCCACTGGCCATGCCCGGCGTCGTCTCCGGCACGCTGCTGACCTTCATCCCGGCCGCGGGCGACTACATCAACGCCCAGCTGCTGGGGAGCCCGAACACCCGGATGGTCGGCAACATCATCCAGAACCTGTTCACCAACGCCAACGACTTCCCGGCCGCCGGGGCGCTGTCGGTGATGCTGATGGCGCTGATCGTGGGCATGGTCCTGGTCTACGTCCGCCGCGTGGGGACGGAGGACCTGCTGTGAACGCCCCACGACGTTCTTCTCCTCCGCTGCGCTCCCCCGAACACCGCCGCGGGGGCCCCGAATGAGCCCCCTGCAGCGGCTCGGCCGCTGGATCAGCGACCACTTCATCCTGGCCGGCGGCATCCTGGTGCTGATCTACATGTTCGTGCCGATCGCGATCGTCGTCCTGATGAGCTTCAACGATCCCTCGAGCCGGCTGATCTACCGCTTCGACTCCTTCACGCTGGACAACTGGCTGCACCCGTGCCGGCCCGACGGCATGTGCGAGTCCCTCTCGCGCAGCATCCAGATCGGCCTCCTCGCGACCGCCGCCTCGACCGTGATCGGCACCCTGGCGGCGTTCGCCCTGGTGCGGCATCGCTTCAGCGGCCGCTCGGCCGCCAACCTGGTGATCTTCCTGCCGATGGCCTCGCCCGAGATCGTGATGGGCTCCTCGCTGCTGGCGCTCTTCGTCGCGTCGGGCTTCGGCGGGCAGCTCGGCTTCTGGACCATCCTGATCGCGCACATCATGTTCTGCCTGTCCTTCGTGGTGGTCACCGTGCGCGCCCGGCTGGCCGGCCTGGACGACAATCTGGAGCAGGCGGCGATGGATCTCTACGCCACCGAGTCGCAGACCTTCTGGCGGATCACCTTCCCGCTGGTCTTCCCCGGCATCCTGGGCGCGGCGCTGCTGGCGTTCTCGCTGTCCTTCGACGACTTCATCATCACCAACCTCAATGCCGGCACCACCACGACCTTCCCGATGTTCGTGTGGGGCGCCGCGCAGCGCGGGGTGCCGATGCAGGTCAACGTGATCGGCACGCTGATGTTCCTGGTCGCGATCGCGATCGTGCTGGGCGGCGAGGTACGCAACCGCCGCCAGGCCAGGGCACTCGCCCGCTGAGGCTCTCACCACCCGGACGCCGCAGGTGGAGGAAGATCGCGAGCACTGGGTGCATGGGATCTTCCTTTGCTCGCGGTCATCGGGCATCCGGGGCCGCAGCGTCGCGGGGTGCCCGTCCAGCCGTGAGCAGCCAGGACGCGAGCGAGCGCGTCGGCGACTCGGCAGGGTTCGAGCACCTGGCCGAAGCCGAGCCGGAGGGTGCGGCTCTGTGTGACGGCGGCCGCGATGTCCCGGTCGAGATCCGCCCAGCGGTCGAGTGTCTCCTCGTGGCCCAGCCGACCATCGAGCTCGACGATCAGAGCATGATCGAGGTACTCGACGTCTCGGTACGCCGGGCTCCGGCCGCCCTGGACACGCCGCTGCCGTCTGGCGGTGGGCAGGCCGTGGGCTCGCTCGACCCGGGTGAGGTACATCTGCTCCAGCACGGAGTGTGCTCCCGCCGCGACATCGGACAGGATCGCGCTCAGCACTCGGCGGTGGCGCAGGTTGGGCAGTGTGGCGAGTCGGTTCAGAAGTCGCGCCGGCGTCGTATGACGCGCACGGCAGGCATCGGCGAGGATGGCCACGGCGGCTCTCTCCGTCGGCGCGTCCGCAGCGACCTGCAGCACCGCGTGCTCGATTCGCACTCGCGGTGGCGAGAGATTGGTCAGCACGACCTGGTCCAAGCGCGTCACCCGGTGGACCCGGACGCCGGCGATGGGGCTGCCCTTGCGGGCCTGGTCGATGGCCACATGGATGGTCTCGTCGATCGCTCGAGGTTCGGCGAGGCCGGCGTGCGGGAGTGCGCTGCGATGACAGAGTGCGGCGGGCCAGTAGAACAGCACGGCCGCCCAGGCGCGCTGGTCGGCGGTCAGCGGCCCGGTGTGGTCGACGTACACGCCCTCGACGACGCGGCGGAGCTCTCGTCGCCGCACCAGCCGGGCAAGGTCCGCGTCACCGCCGCCTGCTGCCAGCACCTGCCGGCGCGCCACCACCCCGGATTGCGCCTGCAGCAGCTCGTGTAGGTCCACCCCGCCGACCCTGCGCCGCACCCGCCCGAGGCGCCAGCCCGTGCCGCCGGCCTGTGGACAACCGCCCTGATGCGGCCGCTGTGGACGGCAGGTGGTGGCAGCAAAGGTAGATCGCAAGCACGTGGTGCGGGAGATCTACCTATGCCCGGGCGATCAGAGCAGGCTCTCGGCCTCGGTCAGCACCGAGCGGAGGATGCCCTCGATCTCGTCGAAGTGGCGCTGGTCGCAGATCAGCGGGGGCGCGAGCTGGATCACCGGGTCGCCGCGGTCGTCGGCGCGGCAGTAGAGACCGGCCTCGAAGAGCGCCTTGGAGAGGAAGCCGCGCAGCAGGCGCTCGGACTCGTCCTCGTCGAAGGTCTCCTTG
>CAZTHV010000101.1:6969-10011 GCA_964613165.1 uncultured Marmoricola sp. | reverse complement strand
CCGGCAACCAGTGCGACGGCCAGGTGCTCGCGTGGCAGGACGCGTTCGGGCTGCGGACCGGCAAGATGCCCCGCTTCGTCGCGCAGTACGCCGACCTGCACGGTGTTCTCCTCGATGGCGCCAGGGCGTACGCCGCCGAGGTCCGCGACGGCTCCTTCCCAGGACCGGAGCACACGTTCTAGCGTCATGGCATGCGACGACTGACCGTCTCGGGACTGGTGATCGCACTCGTCGGGCTCGCGCCCGCCGCTGAGGCCCGGCCTCATGCCGACAAGCCGGGCATTCAGCGGCAGGCTGCCGTCCCGGCCCTCTCCGTACGACGCCAGGTGCGCCACCTGAAGATCCCCTGGGACGTCCAGCAGCTCCCCGGGAAGCGACTCCTCATCACCGAGCGCTCGACCCCACGGCTGCTGCTGTGGCGACACGGCCGGCTCCGCAAGGTGACATTTCCCCGGCGACACGTCTGGGTCGCCGGGGAGACCGGCCTGATGTCCCTGGCCGTCGATCCGGAGTTCTCCGGCAACCGGCGCATCTACACCTGCCAGGGACACCGCGCCCACGGTCACCACGACATCCGCGTGATCGCCTGGCGTCTCAACAAGCGCTGGACCAGGGTGAAGCGGGTGCGCACCCTGCTCACCGGTCTGCCGACGACCGCCGGCCGGCACGGCGGCTGCCGACTGCTGATCGCCCGCAACGGCGCACTGCTCGTCGGTACCGGCGACGCGATGACCGGCACGAACCCGCGCAACCTCAACTCACTGGGGGGCAAGGTGCTTCGACTCGACCGCGACACCGGGCGACCCTGGCCGGACAACCCGTGGGCGAACGCGGCCAACCACCACCGTCGCTACGTGCTCACCTTCGGCCATCGCAACGTCCAGGGCCTCGCCGAGCGAGCCGACGGGACACTGTGGTCGGTGGAGCACGGCAGCTACCGTGACGACGAGGTCAACCGGCTGGCCGCCGGCGGGGACTACGGCTGGAACCCGGTGCCCGGCTACAACGAGAGCGTGCCGATGACCGATCAGTCGCTTCCCGGCACGCAGATCGCGGCCCGCTGGCGCTCCGGCCGGCCGACGATCGCGACCTCGGGAGCGGCCTGGGTGAAGGGCGCTCGGTGGGGGGCCCTGAACGGCACTCTCGCCGTCGCCGCCCTCAAGGGCAGCCGCCTGGTCTTCATCCGGTTCGACGAGGCCGGGCGCCTCGTCTCGACGCGCTCCCCCGCGATCACCCACCGGTTCGGACGCCTCCGCTCGGTCACCCGTGCCCGCAACGGCGACCTGCTGGTGACGACCTCCAACGGCACCCGCGATGCCGTCCTGCGGGTGGCTCCTCGCTAGGCCAGGACGATCGCCAGCAACCAGGCGGCGAGCGCGGCGACAGCGGCCACCAGCACCCGGCGCGGACGGCTGGTGAACCACCGGCAGGACAGCGCGAACAGGACCAGCCAGGCAGTGCTCAGCAGCACCGCGACCCCCGCGCCGTACGCCGGGATCGCGGCCAGGACCAGGAAGAGCACGCAGGCCAGCAGGCCCATCCCCACGAAGGCCGGCCGGTAGGCCCGGATGTCCGACGCTCTCCCCACCGCGCCATCATCCCACCGGACCGGGCGACGGCAGGGGCCGAGCCGCTTGCTCAGCTCTCCTCGACGTCGTCGTTCCAGCGCGGGTCGCTCTCCCACTCCTCGTTGCGCTCGGCCACCCGGTCCAGCGCGTGCTCGGCCTCGGTCCGGGTCTCGTACGGACCGAGCCGGTCGGCGTTCCGGCAGCCCTCGCGGGGCTCCACGGCGTGGTGCTTGAGGCAGTACCAGAACTCGCTCATGTCTGCCGAAACTACACTCGCCGCGTGAGCGTCGTTCCCGGAGCCATCTCCCCCCGCCGTCCGGTCCCCGCGCACATCCCGCGGCCGGAGTACGTCGACAGGCCCGGCCCGGCGCCGTTCACCGGCTCGGAGGTCAAGGACGCCGAGACGATCGAGCGGATGCGCATCGCCGGCCGCCTCGCCGCGCAGGCTCTGCAGGAGGTCGGCAAGCACGTCGAGCCGGGGATCACCCACGACGAGCTGGACCGGATCGGACACGAGTTCCTCTGCGACCACGGCGCCTATCCCTCGACGCTGGGCTACCGGGGCTTCCCCAAGTCGCTGTGCACCAGCGCCAACGAGGTCGTGTGCCACGGCATCCCGGACAGTCGCATGGTGGAGGACGGCGACATCGTCAACATCGACATCACGGCGTACGTCGGGGGCGTGCACGGTGACACCAATGCCACCTTCCTGACGCCCGGCGTGAGCGAGGAGGTCCGCGACCTCGTCGAGCGCACCCGGGAGGCGCTGCGCCGGGCGACCAACGCGGTCAGGCCCGGGCGGCAGATCAGCGTGATCGGGCGGGTGATCGAGTCCTACGCCAAGCGGTTCGGGTACGGCGTCGTCCGCGAGTTCACCGGCCACGGGATCGGCACCTCGTTCCACTCCGGGCTGGTCATCCCGCACTTCGACGACCCCTACTACGACACCGTCATCGAGCCCGGGATGACCTTCACCATCGAGCCGATGCTCAACCTCGGCACGCACGAGTGGGACCTGTGGGAGGACGACTGGACCGTGGTCACCAAGGACCGGCGCACCTCCGCACAGTTCGAGCACACCCTGCTGGTGACCGAGTCCGGCGCCGAGATCCTCACCCTGCCGTAGACCCCGCCTCCACGACTCGCCGCGCGCGGCCCGCTATACACTGTGTGTATAAACACTAGGTATAGTTCCCGGCCATGAGCACCTCGGAGACACTGCTGGCGCTGCTGGAGCAGGAGCCGGCGTACGGCTACACCCTCAAGCAGCGGTACGACGACCAGTTCGCCCGGAGCCGGCCGCTCGCCTTCGGCCAGGTCTACTCCTCGCTGGCCCGGTTCGAGCGGCGCGGCTGGGCCGAGATCGTCGGCGTCGAGACCGGTGAGGGCCCCGAGCGGAAGCGGTACCGGATCACCCAGGACGGAGTCGAGGTCGTGGATCGCTTCGTGTTCGAGCCCCAGCGGCCGGACGAGC
>CAZTHV010000101.1:0-6959 GCA_964613165.1 uncultured Marmoricola sp. | reverse complement strand
CTCACCTCCGCCACGCTCTTCACGCGGGTCTCGATCGCGCTGCTCTCCGGGCGCGACGCCGCCGAGGTGCTGCGCGCCCAGCAGGAGACCCACCTGGCCCGGATGCGCGAGCTGACCGAGGCCCGGCGCCAGGCCAACGCCGCCGGGGTGCTGGCGATCACCTACGAGCTGGCGCACCTGGACGCCGACCTGCGCTGGATCACCGATGCCGGGCAGCGCCTGGACGAGATGAAGGAGGCGCTGGACCGATGACGCTGATCTCCGCGAGCAACCTGACCGTGCGATTCGGTGAGTCCACGGCCCTGGCCGGGGCGAGCATCGCCCTCGGCGCCGGGGAGCGGGTCGCCCTGATGGGACCGTCCGGGTCGGGCAAGTCCACCCTGCTGCACTGCCTGGCCGGCGTGATCCGGCCCGGCGCGGGCGAGGTCCACTTCGAGGGTGCCCGGCTGGACACCCAGCGCGAGTCGGCCAGGTCCGCGACCCGGCTGCACCGGATGGGCGTGGTCTTCCAATTCGGCGACCTGGTGCCCGAGTTGACCCTCGCCGAGAACGTGATGCTCCCGCTCCAGCTCACCGGCAGCTCCCGCGTCGAGTCCCGGCAGTCGGCCGACGAGCTGCTGGACCAGCTCGGCATCGCCGAGGTCTCCGATCGGCGCGCCGGGATGGTCTCGGGCGGCCAGGCGCAGCGGGCCGCGGTCGCCCGCGCGCTGGTGCACCGGCCTGCCGTCGTACTGGCCGATGAGCCCACCGGAGCCCTCGACTCGGTCACCTCGGAGTCGGTGATGGACGCGATGATCTCGCTCACCTCCGCGCTCGGCGCCGCACTGCTGGTGGTCACTCACGACAACCTGGTGGCCTCGCACCTGCAGCGACTGGTCGTGATCCGCGACGGCGCGACCGTCGAGTACGCCGGGCAGTCCCGGTGAGAGCGGCCCTCTCCCTCGGCCTGCAACTGGCCCTGCGCAGCGGACGGGCCGCGCGGCTGAGGTCCGCCCTCGTCGCCGCCGCCGCATTGGTCGGCACGACGGTCCTGCTCTCCATGGCCGGGCTGGCGCGGGCATCGGCAGGCCGGACGACCGAGTCCGGACTGGGCTGGGTCGCGGTCGCGCTGGTGGCCGGCATCGGGCTGCCGGTGCTGGTCCTGGCAGCCACCGTGGGGCGGCTCTCCGCCGAGCTGCGCAACCGCCGGCTGGCCAACCTGCGGCTGATGGGTCTCTCGGCCGGACGGGCCCGGATCGTCGCCGTGATCGAGACCGCCGGGGCCGCGATCATCGGCGCCCTGGCCGGGCTCCTCGTCTTCGAGGCGATCCGCCCGCTGCTCGCGCACATCCCCGTCTGGGGCATCACCTACCCGGCCGGTTCGATCCATCCGTGGCCACTCGCCATCGTCGCGACCATGCTGGGCGTGCCGGTCGCGGTCGCCGCGGTCTCCTCGCTCCCCCAGCGCCTGGACGTGGGGTCGGCCCTCGCACGGGCTCGGCGCGGCGACAGCCGCCGGCCCGCGCTGTGGCGGCTGATCCCGGTGGGCATGGGACTGGCCTGGTGCTCCTACTTCGCCTCCGCCGCCCACGAGGCTCGCGGAGCGACCTGGATCACGGTGAACCTGCTCGGCTCGGTGATCACCCTCGGGCTGGGCACGATCCTGGTTCTCCCGGTCGTCGTCCGCCTGACCGGCGACGTGATCCTCCTGCTGGGCCGCGGTCCCGCCGGCACCATCGCGGCCCGGCGGATCCAGGCGCAGCCGGCCGGTGTCACCCGGGTGATCGCCGGGCTGCTGATCGGGCTCTTCCTGGTGACCGGCGCGCGCTGCGTGGTGGTCGCCTTCGAGTCGACCCCGCAGTACCAGCACGCCGCCCGCAACGTCACCGTGGAGCAGCGCGCGATGCTGACCGTCCCGCAGGCGGATCTCGCGAACGCCACTCGTCTGCTGGGCGAGCTGGACGGCGTCCACGGCACGGTCGTCACCCATCGGCTGAACGCCGGCGGCGAGTGCGAGGGCGGCGGATACTGCGGGGCCGCCGCGGTCGTCTCTTGCGCCGATCTGACCAGGCTGGCGCCCGGCCTGGGCGCCTGCGGCATGCCGTTGTGGCTCTACGAGCCCGGCCCCGACTTCCCGGAGGAGGTCGTGTGGCAGGCCTCCGAAGGCACGGAGGTCGCGCTCCCGACCGCGGGAGCGACCCTTCGCCCGGATGTCGTGGCCGAGCTCGACCCGATCACCGGCTCCGCCGACGTCATCCTGCCCGCAGACCTGCTCGGTGTCGCCGGGCTGCGGTTCGAGCAGGCCGACGTCGTCATTCTGGCCGACCCCGGCCGCGACCTGATCGACCGGGTCCTGGCCAGCGGGCTGGCCGAGGACGGCATGTCCGGCTTCGACGCGGCCGACTACGACTTCGTACGCACCCTGCGCGCGATGGTCTGGATGGTCGCGATCGTCGTGCTGGCCCTCGGGCTGCTCTCCTTCGGCATCGCCGCTCTCGACCGGGCGCTGTCCCGACGCCGCGAGGTGGTCGGCCTCCAACTCGTCGGCGTCCCCCGTCGAGTGCTGCGCCGGGTGCAGTGGATCGAGGCCGGGATCCCGATCACCGTGGGCTCGCTGCTCGCCATCGCCCTGGGCACGGCCGCCGGAGCCACCTACCTGGCCCTGGACCCCGAGGCGCTCGGCATCCCCTGGGCGATGATCGGCTCGGTGGCCCTGATCGCCGGGGCCGGCGCGGTGCTGGTCACCTCGATCACCGTTCTGGCCTCCAGCCCGCCGCTGCGGGCGGACCTGATCCGCGCGGAGTAGCGCCCGGCTTAGAGCCGCCCGGCGAGGCGCTCGACGCGGAGGACCGCGACCTCGTAGTCCAGGTCGTCGGACATCGCGGCGGCCAGCCGCAGGTGCGGCAGTGCGTCGGCGTACCGCGACTGCCGCTCCAGGCTCCGGCCGAGGGCGAACCGGATCCAGAGATCGTCGGGGTACTCCTCGGCCAGCGACCGCAGCTCCGCCTCCGCCTTGGCCAGCTGGACCCGGATCAGGTAGGCCCAGGCGCGCAGCACCCGCAGACCGGTGTTGTCCGGCTCCTGGTCCAGCGCGGGCTCGATCACCTCGAGCGCCTCGCGCGCGGCGCGGCGGAGCAGCAGGTCGTAGCCGACCCGGTAGGCCGACGTGACCTCCCGCTGTCCGGGGAACACCACCGGCGGCGCGCTGAGCTGGATCTCGTCCATGCCCGCTCAACACCGAGGTGCGACGCGGGATTCCCCACCGTCGGCCATCGCGGCCGCGGCCGGGAATCAGTCGAGCTGGTTGATCCGCAGCAGGTTGCCGGACGGATCGCGGAAGGCGCAGTCGCGCACGCCGTAGTCCTGATCCATGGGCTCCTGGACGACGTCGCCGCCCGCCGCCTCGAGACGCGCGAACAGCCCGTCGAGGTCGTCGGTCCCGAGGGTGAGGGCGGTGTAGGCGCCCTTGGCGATCAGGTCCAGGACCACCCGGCGCTCGTCGTCGCTGACGCCGGGGTCGACGGCCGGTGGGTGCAGCACGATCGAGGTCTCCGGCTGGTCCGGCGAGCCGACGGTGATCCAGCGCATGTTCTCGTAGCCGACGTCCTTGCGGACCTCGAAGCCCAGGACGTCTCGGTAGAACTCCAGGCTGGCGTCCGGGTCGGTGTGCGGCAGGAACGCGTAGTGGATGAGAGTCTTCATGGCCACGACGCTAGTCGCGCGCGGCCGACACCGCTTCTCGATTCCTGATCGGACGGGTGACCTGCTTGGCCAGGCAGGCGGGGATGCCCTCGGCCGCCTGCGAATGGTCCCGCCGGTACACCGTGGGCGGGACGCCGACGAGCTCGGCGAACCGGGTGCTGAACGTGCCGAGCGAGGAGAAGCCGACCTCGAAGCAGATCTCGGTGACGCTCAGATCGCCTCGCCGCAGCAGGGTCATCGCGCGCTCGATCCGGCGGGTCATCAGGTACGAGTACGGCGACTCTCCGTAGACCCGGCGAAACTCCCGACTCAGGTGCCCCGACGACATGTGCACGCCGCCCGCCAGCTCGTCGAGGTTGAGCGGCTCGGCGTACTCCCGGTCGATCCGGTCCCGGACACGCCGCATCACGGTGAGGTCGCGCAACCGCCGCGCTTCGTCGTCCACAGTGCCCACACCCCCATCGTCGCAGTGAGTGCGGATGGGCTGGCTCATAGGCCGGGTTCTGTTCGCCGGGCCGCCTCGCGACGACCTGGTTGGCGACCATCCATCTAGGAGCGCCGTTGCCGGCGCCCTCCAGCAACCTACCCACGAGCTCGGGCGGGCCGCCCTCGAACGCTCGCTGTCTGGTCTTGCTCCGGGTGGGGTTTGCCTAGCCACGGCGGTCGCCCGCCGCGCTGGTGGTCTCTTGCACCACCGTTTCACCCTTACCGTCTCGAGAGACGGCGGTCTGCTCTCTGTGGCACTGTCCCGTGGGTCACCCCAGGTGGCCGTTGGCCACCACCCTGCCCTGTGGAGCCCGGACCTTCCTCGGCCCACCCGGAGGTGGGACGCGGCCGCCCGGCCAGCCCATCCGCAGCGCCCACGATAGGCCCGGGCGGGGTCACCAGTCGAATCTCACCGTCCGGGTCGACGGCTCCGCCTCGGCCAGCCGCACCTCGACCTCCTCGCCGACGGGCAGCGGCGCGTGCCCGGTGACACGAGCCGAGACGGCCGGCTCGCGAACCATCACGTCGCCGGTCAGCTCGTCCCGGCCGGCCTCCAGGATCACCCCTGGGAAGCGCTCCCCCACCCGGTCGCGCAGCGTCGTCGCCTCGACCAGGTCCAGGACCGCCCGCTCATAGGCGCCCGCCCGCTGGCCCGACCTGCGCATCGTGTCCGGCAGCGTGCCCAGACCGGCCAGCACCCAGTCGGGCACGGCGCGGTCCGCACACAGCGCGACGCACACCTCGGCGCCATAGCGGTCGACCAGGCGTCGCAGCGGCGCGGTGACATGGGCGTACGGCGAGGCCAGCGCGGCGTGCTGCGGCTGCTGGGGCGGCTCACCGGCGAAGTCGACGTACGCCGCGCCGCGCAGCAGCGTCGTACAGGCCACCGCCATCGCCGCCTGGCGCGGGAAGCGCGGATCCAGGGAGCGGATGAGCTCCGGGTAGCCCTGCGCCGCCGGCCAGTCGATCCCCAGCGCCCGGGCGGTCCGCCGCAGCCGTCTGACCGCCTGGTCCTCCGGCGGGGGGAGTGTCCGCAGCACGCCCACCCGGCCGGCCATCATGATCGAGGCGGCGGCGAACCCGGTCAGCAGCGAGAGCTGCGCGTTCCACCCCTCGACCGGGAGCAGCTCGCGGAACTCCAGTCGCCAGCGCGCGCCGGAGGTGTCGATCACCTGCTCGGGCATCGGCAGGTTCACCCCGCCACGGGCGACCTCCTGCTCGATCCGCAGCCGGCCGACGTCCGCCAGCAGGGCGAGCCCGTCCACCGAGCTCCCGGCGTCGATCTCCCGTTGCGCACCGGCATAGTCGTAGCGCGCCCGCGAGCGGACCAGCGCCCGCTCCACCCGCGCGTCGGCCTGGACGCCGTCGGCGTCCAGCCGGATCGTCCAGAGGTACGCCGGCCTGGTCTGCCCGGGCAGCAGCGACGCGGCGCCCTCCGACAGCTCACGGGGATGCAGCGGGATCGAGGAGTCGGCGCCGTAGAGCGTCTCCCCGCGCTTGTTGACCTCCTCGTCCAGTGCGCTTCCGGGGTCGACGAAGGCGCCGAGGTCCGCGATCGCGTAGTGCACGACGTACCCACCGGCCGGCTGAGTGGAGCGCTCGATGTGCAGCGCCTGGTCCAGGTCCATCGAGGACGGCGGATCGATGGTGACGAACGGGATGTCGGTGCGATCCAGGTCCGGCAGCCGCGGCGCTCCGGCGGCGCGGACGGCCTCGGCAAGGACATCGGGCGCGAAGCCGGTCTCCAGCTTCTGCTCCACCTGGATCCGCGCGATGCCCGCGTGGAGATCCGCCACCGCCGGCTCGGGACAGGGTCGTACCCGCAGGACCCGGTTCGCCACTCTCGCCCCCTCGGCCACGCTACGGACAGGTCCCACCCTAGGTTCTGGCCCGGCGCCGTCCTCCGTAGGCTCTCCGCGTGCTGATCCTGCTCCCGCCGTCGGAGGGCAAGTCGTCCCCTCGTCGCGGCCGTCCGCTCGACCTGGCCACACTCGACCTCCCCGAGCTCACCGAGGCCAGGGCCGCGATGCTCGAGGCGCTGGTGAGCCTCTGCGCGCCCGCGCCCGGCGAGCCGGTCACCGACGAGGCCGAGCGAGTCGAGGAGGCCGCGCGTGTGCTCGGCCTGGGTCCCACCCAGCACGACGAGGTACGCCGCAACGCGGCCCTGCTCACCGCGCCCACGACCCGGGCGGACCGGATCTACACCGGCGTGCTCTACGACGCCCTCGACCTGGTCTCCCTGGACGCCGCCGCGCGTCGTCGGGCGACCCGCTGGCTGGCCATCGCCTCCTCGCTCTTCGGGCTGGTCCGGCTCAATGACGCCATCCCCGCCTACCGGCTCTCCGGCGACGTCACCCTGCCCGGCCTGGGCTCGGTCGCGGCCCACTGGCGCACGCACCTCGGTCCGGCCGCCGAGGCCGCAGCCGGCTCCGGTCTGATCGTCGACCTGCGCTCCACGGCGTACACCGCGTTCTGGCGCCCGGCTCCCCCGCTGACCGCCCGCGTGGCGACCATGCGGGTCCTCCACGAGAGCGGGGGCAAGCGCACGGTGGTCAGCCACTTCAACAAGGCCACCAAGGGCCGGATCGTCCGCGACCTGCTCCGCGACGGCAGCGCACCGACCACCCCGGAGCGGCTCGCCGAGCACCTCGGCCGCCTCGGCTGGACGGTGGAGGTCCGCGACCCGGACCGGTCGGGTCAGCAGCTCGACGTGGTGGTCGGCGAGCTCTAGAGCGGCGGCGCGGACGGCCGCGCGTTGTAGAGGCGCATCGAGCCGGCTCGCCGGCTCGATG
>CAZTHV010000100.1:8428-10053 GCA_964613165.1 uncultured Marmoricola sp. | reverse complement strand
AACCGCTAGCGTCCGGGGGAAGGGCGGACTGCATGACGCCCAGTATCACCAGTCACACCGGTCACACCGGTCACGGCACGCCGCAGGAGCACCACGGAGCGTGAGGTCCGACCGGGTAGGTTCTGGCCGTGCCCGAGCAGGATCCGCCCGAGTTCGACTGGCTGTACGGCCAGGGACCCCGGAAAACGCCGCCCGCCGAGGAGGCCGAGCCCACCCGGGTGATGCCGCGTCCCGACGTAGGCCGGCAGGGCGGCCGGGGCGAGCAGCATCCGCACGCCCCGCACCGGCCGGCCCCCGCTTCCGGGCCCCCGATGGCGACGCCGCCGAAGAAGCGCAGGACCGGCCGGAGGATCCGCCGGATCGTGCTCCTGCTGGTGGTGGCCTGGGTCGCCTTCTTGATCGCGGTGCCGGTGATGGCGTGGAAGAAGATCGACAAGGTCGACGCGGCACCGGCCGGCGCCCGGCCCGACGAGCAGCCCGGCACGACGTACCTGCTGGTGGGCTCCGACAGCCGCAAAGGGCTGAGTCGCGCCGAGAAGCGCCGCATGGGCACCGGCGGCGTGGGCGACGTCGGCCAGCGCACCGACACGATCATGCTGCTGCACATCGGCGACGGGCCGACGCTGCTGCTCTCCATCCCGCGGGACTCGATCGTGCCGATCCCCGACCACGGGACCACCAAGATCAACGCCGCCTTCGCCTACGGAGGCCCGAAGCTGCTGGTGCGCACGATCGAGCAGAGCACCGGCGTGCGGATCGACCACTACGTCGAGATCGGCTTCGGCGGGTTCGTGAACTCCGTCGACGCGGTGGGCGGCATCGAGATCTGTCCCACCCAGCGGATGGTCGACCCGCGCGCCAACCTGAAGATCAAGAAGGGCTGCCAGCAGGCCGACGGCGTCACCGCCCTCGGCTACTCCCGCTCGCGGCACACCTCCCCCATCGGCGACATCGACCGCGCCAAGCACCAGCGCGAGGTGGTCGCGGCCATCGGGGCGGAGGTGAAGTCGCCGTGGACGGTGATCAACCCGTGGCGGTACTCCGCGGTGATGAACGCGGGCACGTCCTCGCTGAAGATCAGCGAGGGAACCGGCCCGATCGACCTGGCCCGATTCGCCTGGGCGATGACCAAGGTCAACGGCAGTGGCGGCCTCACCTGCTCCATGCCGATCCGCGATCTGGCGGTCCACTGGGACCGGGACCGGGCGCTGGCCCTGCTCGGCTACATCAAGACCGACAACACCGGCGACATCCCGCGCCGGCTGTGCCAACCGACAGGACTTCCAGAATGAGTCTCGACACGATCACCGTCACGGTCGACGACGACGGCATCGCCACCGTGACCCTCGACCGCCCGGACGCGCTGAACGCGTTCACCCTCACCATGGCCGAGGAGCTGGAACGCTTCTTCCTCGGCGCGGCGAGCGACGACGCGATCCGGGCGATCGTGGTGACCGGCGCCGGACGCGCCTTCTGCGCGGGCATGGACCTGTCCGGCGAGGGCAACGTCTTCGGACTGGACGAGTCCGCCGCGCCGACCCCCGCCGATCTGCGCGAGCGGCTCACCGAGGAGCCCTTCCAGTCCGGCGTGCGCGACACCGGCGGCAAGGTCGCCCTGGCGATCC
>CAZTHV010000100.1:0-8418 GCA_964613165.1 uncultured Marmoricola sp. | reverse complement strand
TCGCGGCCATCAACGGTCCCGCGGTCGGGATCGGCGCGACCATGACCCTGGCGATGGACATCCGGCTGGCCTCGACCAAGGCGCGGATCGGCTTCGTCTTCGGTCGGCTCGGCATCGTGCCGGAGGCCACGTCCTCCTGGTTCCTCCCCCGGATCGTCGGCCTGCAGCAAGCGCTGGAGTGGGTCTACTCCGCGGAGATCCTCAGCGCCCACCAGGCCCTCGACGGCCGCCTGGTGCGCTCGGTGCACGAGCCGGAGGAACTGCTCGACGCGGCGTACGATCTGGCCCGCTCGTTCGTCGCCGGCCGCTCGCCGGTGGCCCTCGGCCTGGCCAAGCAGCTGCTCTACCGAGGCAGCGCCCTCGACCACCCGCTCGAGTCGCACCGCGCCGACAGCCTGGCCATGTGGCACACCTCCGTCGGCGACGGCAAGGAGGGCGTGGCGGCCTTCCTGGAGAAGCGCGAGCCGCGGTTCACCGGCCGGGCCAGCGAGCTGCCCGACATCTGGGGCTGAGCCCTGGCCGACCGGCCCGACTCTCGCCGTACCTGCGAGTCACATGAATCCTTGGCACGATCAGAGGGTGTCCAACTCCTCCCGACGCGCGGCCACGAGCGCGTCCTACTCGATCACCATCCGTCTCAACACCACGGTCGACCACGGCCTCATCGGCACGGTCGCCTCGACCATCGCGGCGGGCGGCGGCATCGTCACGGCCATCGACGTCGCCGACTCCAGGGTCGACTCGCTGGTCATCGACGTCACCTGCTCGGCCACCGACTCCGAACATGCCGACGAGCTGGTGGCGGCGGTGAACGCGATCGACGGGGTATCGGTGCACAAGGTCTCCGACCGCACCTTCCTGCTCCATCTCGGCGGCAAGATCGAGGTGCGCTCCAAGGTGCCGCTGCGGACTCGCGACGACCTGTCCATGGCCTACACCCCGGGCGTCGGCCGAGTCAGCGCGGCGCTGGCGGCCAACCCGGAGGACATCAGCAAGCTGACCGTGCGGGGCAACGCCGTCGCGGTCGTCACCGACGGCTCCGCCGTACTCGGCCTGGGCAACATCGGACCCGGCGCCGCGCTGCCGGTGATGGAGGGGAAGGCGGCACTCTTCAAGCAGTTCGCCGACATCGACGCGTGGCCGATCTGCCTCGCCACCCAGGACACCGACGCGATCGTGGAGATCGTCGCCGGGATCGCTCCCGGCTTCGGCGGCATCAACCTCGAGGACATCGCCGCGCCGCGCTGCTTCGAGGTCGAGCGCCGACTGCGCGAGCGGCTGAACATCCCTGTCTTCCACGACGACCAGCACGGTACGGCGATCGTGGTCCTGGCGGCGCTGCAGAACGCGCTGCGCTGCGTCGGCAAGCCGCTCGCCACAGCCCGGGTCGTCGTCGCCGGCGGTGGCGCTGCGGGCACCGCGATCGTCGGGCTGCTCATGGCCGCCGGCATCGCCGACGTCGTGGTCTGGGACCGCGAGGGCTGTCTGCACCGTGACGACACCACGCTCTCGCCGGTCAAGTCCGAGCTCGCCGCCCGTACCAACCCGCGCGGCGTCCGTGGCGACCTGCACGCCGCGCTCCGCGGGGCCGACGTCTTCATCGGGGTCAGCGGCCCCGGGCTGCTCGACGCCGAGTGGATCCGCGACATGGCCGCCGATCCGGTCGTCTTCGCCCTCGCCAACCCCGACCCGGAGATCGACCCGGCCGATGCGGCCCAGTACGCCGCCGTGGTGGCCAGCGGGCGCAGCGACTACCCCAACCAGATCAACAACGTGCTCGCGTTCCCCGGCGTCTTCCGCGGACTCCTCGACGCCCGGGCCAGCGACATCACCACCGACATGCTCATCCGGGCCGCCGGAGCGATCGCCGGCGTGGTCACCGACGAGCAGCTGCACGCCAGCTTCATCATCCCCAGCGTCTTCAATCCCGCGGTGTCCCAGGCGGTCGCCGCCGCGATCCGCGGAGACGCCTGACGAACGGCCGAGTCGGGCGCCATCGCCGGACTCGCGGCTACTCCCACTCGGTCTCCTCGCTGCCCTCGCCGTCGACCACGTGCACGGCCGCCTCCTCGGCACTGGCGCCCGCTCCGTCGATGCCGACGTCGCGGGCGATCTCCTCGCTGTCGACATCCTCCGCCTCCCCCTCGTCGGGCGCGACCAGCCGTCCGGCCCGGCGGTCGGCGACACCGGGGTCGGGGCGGTACGGATCGGGCTCGGGCTCCTCCTGGCTCAGCCACTCGTCGAGGTTGCGCGCGGCGCCACTGCGATCGTGCGGCTCCCGGTCCGGCGGCGAGTAGCCCTCGTCGAGGACGTCGTCCAGGCCACGGTCGTCCAGGGTGTCCTCCTGCTGGAGCTGGTCCTCGGCATCGACACTCTGACCCTCGTAGTACTCGCGCTCGTTCTGGTCGGCCATCGTGGCCACCCCTCTCCCCGGTGAGATCTGTTCCGGTCTGCTACCTCCTGGGTATACCCAGACCAGCCTCTCTCACCAGTGACTCCGGGGACCGGCGAGGTGACCAACGTCCCTGACGCCGGACAGGAGGTCAGGGACGCTGCTGCAGTGCCGTGACGATCTCCTCGGTGGTGGCGCGGCTCTCCAGGACCTGGCGCAGCAGCCACAGTCGCAGGACTCGGGCGACGGCGGCCGCGACGTAGAGCGCGGCGCCCAGGACGGTGAGGCCGACGAAGGCGGTGGCGAGGATCTGGTTCGAGGCGATGTCGCGACTGTCGTCCATGGAGAGGGAGGCGTTGTAGGCGACGAAGGCGCCGACCACGCCACCGATCATCAGCAGGACCCCGAGGATCCGCATCGGCTTGTCGGTACGGGAGGCGTCGGCCCGGAGGTCATGGGAGGCGACCGCCGCCTCGAACGCGGCCCGGCGCGGGTCGGGGGGCCGTTCCTGGGGCTGGTCGTGGGCAGTCATGGTCATCGGTCTCCTGCCTCGATCTGCCGGCGGATGGACGAGGCGCCACCGCCCAGGTAGGCGGTGGCGAGCTCCTGCTCGATCTCGGCCGGAGTGCCGACGCGGAGGAGGCGGCCGTTGACCATCAAGGCCGCGGAATGGGCCAGCGGCAGCACGATCCGGGCGAACTGCTCGGCCAGGAGGATCGAGACGCCCTGCGCGGCGAGGCCGCCGACGATGTCGTACAGCTCGCTGACGACCAGGGGGGCCAGCCCCATCGACAGCTCGTCGAGCAGCAGCACCGCCGGGTCGGTGCCCAGCGCTCGCGACAGCGACAGCATCTGCTGCTCGCCCCCGGACAGGGAGCCGGCCAGCTGGCCACGCCGCTCGCCGAGGTCGGGGAAGCGGGCATAGGCCACCTCCTCCAAGTCCGTGAAGGCGGCCCGGGTGCCCGAGGCGACCCAGAGGTTCTCCCGCACGGTGAGGTTGGCGAAGACGCCTCGGCCCTCCGGGATCGCGCAGACGCCGAGGTTCGCCGCCTCGGTCGCCGAGATGCCGGTCACGTCGCGACCGGCGTAGTAGAGCCGGCCCGACGTCAGCGGCACGACTCCGCCGATCGCCTTCATCGTCGTGGTCTTGCCGGCGCCGTTCGGCCCCAGCAGCGCGACGACCCGTCCCGGGGGTACGGCCAGGTCCACGCCGTGGAGCACCTCGATGTCGCCGTACGCCGCGCGGCCGCCGACCAGCTCGACGACCGGCTGCTCGCCGTCCGGCGTGAGGACGGTCTGCGTCATACGCCCGCTCCTGTCCCGATGTAGGCCTCGATGACTGCCGGCGAGGCCTGCACCTCGGCGGGCGAGCCGGCGGCGATGACCATGCCGTGGTCGAGCACGTGGATCGTGGAGCACAAGCCCATCACCAGCGAGAGATCGTGCTCCACGAGGCAGACGGCGATCCCCTCCTCTGCCAGCGAGCGCAGTAGCACGGCGAACCGCTCGGTCTCCCGCTCCGTCTGCCCCGAGGCCGGCTCGTCGAGGAGCAGCAGCCGGGGCTGGGCCATCAGGGCCCGCGCGACCTCGACGACGCGGGCCCGGCCCGTCGGGATGTGCGCCACGCCGGCGTCGGCAATGTCGGCCAGGCCGGTGAGCGCCAGGATCCGATCGGTCTCCGCCGCCACGTCGAGACGTCGCGGGGTGTTGGCCCGGCAGATGTCGCCGGCAACCCGGAGGTTGTCGCGGACACTCAGCGACAAGAACAGCTCCAGGCGCTGGAAGGTGCGGGCCATGCCGGCGCGGGCCCGCGCGGCAGGCGATCTGCCGGTGACGTCCCGCCCGTCGAACAGGATCCGGCCGGCATCGGGCACCTGCAGCCCGGTGATGCAGTTGAACAGGGTGGTCTTGCCGGCGCCGTTCGGGCCGATCAGGCCGGTGACGGCGCCGGACTCGATGGCCAGGCCGACCGAGGACAGCGCGGTGTGCCCGCCGAAGCGGACGGTGATGTCCTCCACCGCAAGCAGGGCATCAGACGGCGACATGACGATCCTCCCCGTGGACGACCGGGTGGGCGGCCACTCTGACGGACGCCGCCCGCAGGCCGAGCTCCTCGTCCAGCCAGGCCAAGTAGGCCGGCGAGGGGTCGATCCCGGCCCCGACCAGCTCCGGGGAGACATGCGGGACATGGCCCTCGGGCCGGGCGACGACGGCCGGTCTCAGCGCCGCGCCGATCCGGGGCAGGGCGAGCCACAGGGCCAGGCTGAGGACGACGAACAGCGGGGTGTCGATCGGACCCGCCCAGGCGAGCGCGTAGAGCGCGCCCTGGCCCACCAGGCCGCCCGCTCGGATCTCCGGGGCCGCGGCGAGCCGGCGGTGCGCGGCGAAGACGTCGTGGAGGATGCCGCTGGGCTGCCGGGCGACGCCGACCCCGACCAGGGCGGTCGCCACCAGGATCAGGTGCGAGACGGCGTCGAGACTGCCGGCGTACGCCGGGTGACCGCGAGCCAGGTCGCCGAAGAACCCGACCGACGCGGTCATCCCGGCGCCCGCCACGAGTCCGCCGAACAGCGCGCCACTGACGTAGCCGATGCCGCCGACGACGGTGAGCATGACCAGCGACAGGCCGGCCATGACCGCGAACTGCTCGACGCCCACCGAGGTGAGCACCATCGACATGAAGATGCCGCCGAGCCCGGCGATGGCCGTCGAGGCGGCGAAGACGCCGAGCTTGAGGCGGATCAGCCGCTGGCCGAGCATGGCACTGGCCGCGGGGCTGTCCTTCATGGCCGCGAGACGGCGACCGTAGGAGCTGTTCCGCAGGCCGACGATGCCGACGCCGAGGCCGGCGAAGACCACCGTCGTCGCGTAGAGGAACGTGTCCTGGTCGGCGAGATCGAGAGGCCCGATCTCGAGGCGGGGCACGATCAGGGTGCCGTTGGGCACGAGGGTGAACGTCCGGCCGAGGATGGTGTGCGGCGTGGTCTCGCGCATGACCAGGGTGCTGACGATGACACCGAAGGCCAGGGTGGCCAGCGCCAGGTAGAGGCCACGCAGCCGCATCGCCGGGAGCGCCACGATCGCGCCCGTCGCCGCCGCGGCAAGCACGCCGACGACCAGGCCGCCGACGCTCATCCGGGCGTCCATGCCCGCGCCTGAGATGCCGGCGTGGAAGGCCGCGATCGTGGCGACGGCGCCGAAGGCGAACGGCGCGAGGTTGACCTCGCCGGAGTAGCCGGTCAGCAGGGTGACCGAGAGAGCGAGGATCGCGAACGCCATCCCCAGCTGCAGGGTGCCCACCGAGGAGGCGTCGATCAGCCGGCGGAAGGCCACCACGGCGACGACCAGCACGAGCGCCCAGATCGCGGCCCGGCCCACCGGCGGCGTCTCGTAGCGCTCGCGCGAGCGCACCGCCGAGACCCGCAGTCGCGTCTGCGGCAGCAGCAGGAGGAAGACGAACAGCATCACCATCGGGAGCGCGACCCGGAGGTTGCTCACCCACGACCACTCGGTCGGCGCGTAGCCGATGAAGTAGGTGCTGGTGAGGCCGAGCAGGATGGCGCCGACGAACGTCATCGGGATGCTCCTGAGGCGGCCGAAGAGCGCCGCCGCCGAAGCGTCGATGACCAGCAGGGTGAGCGAGCTGGCCTCCAGCGCGCCACCGACCACGGGCGTGATCAGCATGCCGGCCAGCACGGCCAGCATCGAGCCGAGCATCCAGGACAGCGCGGACACCCGGTCCGGGTCGTGCCCAGCGAGGCGCACCAGGCCGGGGTCGTCCACGGTGGCGCGCATCAGCACGCCGAGACGGGAGGAGACGAAGAGCCACCGCAGGACGCCGGCCAGGGCCAGCGCCACCGCCAGGCAGAGCACCTCGTGGTAGCGGACGGCCACGCCAGCGATGTCGACGGTGCGCTCGGCCCCGAAGAACGCCTCGGGAACACGGGCCTCCTGGGGATTCCACAGCCACTGCGACAGTGCCAGCAGTCCGAGCAGGACCGCCACGGTGACCACGATCTTGGTGATCTCATCGGTGTCGCGGAGCCGGCGCATGATGGCCGCGTACAGCAGCAGGCCCAGGCCCGGACCGAGCACGAGCAGCACCAGGAGCACCGACACGGCCTCCGGCACTCCCCAGACGCTGTTGAGCTGGTAGTAGACGAAGGCACCCGTCATCGCCTGGGCACCGTGCGCGAGATTGAAGACTCCCGACGTCGTGTAGGTCATCACCAGGCCGGACGCCGCGATCGCGTAGACCGAGGCCAGCACGAGACCGAGCACCGTATAGGTCAGGAAGTCCGTCACCCGGGCATGCCCCGTTCGAGTGCCGCGGACCGAGGTCCGGTGATCACTTCAGGAAGGTCGTCGAGATCCGGTCGGCGTTGAGCGTGACGCCGAAGTCCTTCGGGTCCAGCTCGATGACGTTCTCGTCGCTGCACTCGAACTGACCGCGCTCCTCGGGTCCGATCTGCTTCCAGTCACGGCCGTCGAGCTCCATCATCATCACGCACTTCGTGGGCATGTTGCCGCCCGGGTCGGACGGCGCGTGCAGTCCGCCACCGGTCCACTCGTGGACCTCGGAGAGCCCCTTGGTCATGCAGTCGCGGGTCAGGTCCGAGCCGCATTCCTTGGCCACGGTCGCCCACAGCAGGAAGGCGGAGGTGGCCTGGACGCCCAGCATCGCCTTCTTGCCCTTGTGCTCGGTGAGCAGGTCGAGGTACTGCTGCGTGGCCGGGGAGATGTCGGCGTTCTCGAACGGCTGGATCTTGATGCCGGTGATCAGACCGTCCGCGTAGTGGTTGTAGCCGTTCCACTGGGCCGAGGTCTGGCCGTACCACTGCGCCTCGCTGACCAGATCGGGCTCGAGCCCCGCGCGGTCGACCGCCTCGAGGAAGCCGAACATGCTCGGGATCGGGTTGTTCGTGATGAAGACCGACTCCGCGCCGCACTTCTTCAGCCTCTGCGCGAACGGCAGATAGCTGGGCTCACCGGCCTGGGCGATCGAGATCGTGCAGTCCGCCGCCGGGGTGATGTCCAGGGACCGCAGGCCGGCGATCGTGCGCGACCGCGCGGCCCTGATCACGGCGGCGTCGGAGTCGAGGACGGCCGGACCGGCCTTGAAGGCGGGCCGGATCTTGGCGGCCTGGACGAGCGTGCCGCGGTTGTAGTGGTCGAGCGCGAACGGCAGCGGCTCGAACTTGTCCGGCCCCATCGTGGCGTTGTCGCCGACGGTGAAGCCGGGGACCTCCGGGAGCTTGCAGGCGACCCGGTACGGCTCGGCGGCCTCGTCGTTGGCGAAGCCCTGACCGACCAGCATGAAGACCTCGGCACAGGCCTTCTGCATGACGCCCGCGGCGTTGGTCAGCGCGGCGTCGTAGCGAATGCCCTTGATGGTGCGTCCGTTGATCCCGCCCTGCTCGTTGCACCAGTCGATCATCGCCTCGATGGCGTCGCCCATGTCCTCGTTGATGCCCGGGGCGTACTGGAAGCCGCTGTCGTCGCCGAAGCCGATGGCGATCTCAGCGTCGGTCACGCCCTGGTCGGTGGCCCCCTCGGCGTCCCCCTTGCCGCACGGCGTCGCCAGGTCGCCGAACCTGTCCACGGCGACCTTCGACGCACCATCGTCGCCGGCGCCGTCCGAGCCGGAGCGATCCGACCCGCACCCGGCTAGCGCCACGAGCACCACGGCGGCGGTGGCCACCTTGAACGTCCTGCTCAGCCTCATCGCCGTCTCCCTCGCCCCCATGACCGGAGACAGGCCCCGGTCCGCGGTCAGCCGTGGGGCGAGACCGGACGAGAACCTGTTCTATTTCCTGAGGCTCATCTTGACAGAGAACAGTGGCGATGTGGCGCCGGCCAGGATCTTTTTTTCCGCGCGCTCCCCGCTCCGAGCGTCGGCCTTCGACGTCAGAGGGTGCTCTGGATGCCCGCAAGGAGCTGCCGGGCCATCACGATCCGCTGCACCTGGTTGGTGCCCTCGTAGATCTGGGTGATCTTGGCGTCGCGCATCATCCGCTCGACCGGGT